>NZ_CAQLEL010000148.1:0-5668 GCF_948826705.1 uncultured Ligilactobacillus sp. | reverse complement strand
CATTACCCTCTTGTTAGGATATGGGAATACTAGCGTTGATGGTAGTAAATAAAATTAGGAAAGGAAAAGCTATATTTCTTTCTCAAATGTAATCATTTGATATATTTGATTACGTTTGTTCACGTTTTATATAGCAGGAATTATCATGAGTTCACAAACACTCTTACTTGCACAACACGCTACACTTGAGACCAATCGCTTATTTTTGCGCCCACCTTGTTTAAACGATGCTGCTGAAATGTTTAAATACGCAAGTGACCCACAAGTTACCAAGTGGCTAAGCTTTCCGACACATCAAACACTACATGACAGTAAAGAGGCGCTCGCCACGCATTTTATGGCTGATCCTTTGGGAAAATGGGGCATCGTCTATCGTCCTACAGATACGTTTATCGGAACGATCAGCTTGATGAACTTCACTGCTCATAGCGCTGAACTTGGTTATGTGATCGACCGCGATTTTTGGGGCCAAGGGATCGTTTGTGAAGCGGCTAATGCCTTGTTGGACTTGGCATTTAACGAGCTTGATCTAGCCCAAGTCCACGCAGTCCATGCAACTGCTAATAAACAAAGTGAACGTGTCCTTGAAAAACTCAAAATGCAACCAGTCGGGATCTTCCCTAACTATATCCCCCGCAATGATATACCAACAGATGTTAAGCTCTGGGTCCTTACCAAAGAAAAATACCTTGCAAAATAGAAATACTAGCCTAAGTATCTCTATTTTTATAAATTTATGTTAACCGGTTGACACACAGAGTTCTCACATGGTATAACTAAGATATCAAGAAAGCGCTAACAACAAACTGTCAACCGGTTGACACACAGAGGATATGGAGGAAAAATATTATGGAATTACGACACAAACTGCGCGAATTAAAAAATCCATCGTACCTACAAAGTTCAACTACGATGCTTTTATTCTTTGCCTCATGGGGCATCTGGTGGAGTTTTTTCCAACTGTGGTTGACTTCTGAGCAAAACGGGCTTGGTCTATCTGGCAGTGAAGTAGGGACGATCTTTTCGATCAACTCAGTCGCAAGTCTCGTTTTAATGTTTATCTACGGTACCATTCAGGATAAATTATTCATCAAACGGCATTTATTGATCTTTAACGCTATTTTAGCAACTTTGATCGCTCCTTTTTTCATCTTTGTTTATGCACCTTTGCTTCAAAGTCATTTTATCTTAGGTGTTTGGATCGGAGCGATATTTTTATCGGCAGCTTATCTTTCGGCAGTCGGTGTCTTAGAAGCAACAACTGAGCGTTTTTCGCGCGTTTTTGGCTTTGCTTACGGGCAATCGCGCGCTTGGGGCTCATTTGGCTATGCGATCTCAGCTTTAGTCGCAGGATTTATCTTTGTCAAAGATCCACGCCTAAACTTCATCGGAGGCTCGATCATCGGTCTTTTCTTACTACTAGATCTAGTATTTTGGCGCCCTAAAGAAGAACGTGATGCACTAAAAGCGATCTCTGAATTAAAGACTAAAGATTCGACGCCAAAGCTTAAAGATATGCTCGGACTATTAAAAATCCCCGTGCTATGGCAGATAATTTTCTTCGTTATGTTTTCATGGACTTTCTACAATGTCTTTGATCAACAGATGTTCCCTGAATTTTACACAAGTCTCTTTTCTTCAAACGCTGTGGGCCAACAGACATACGGGACATTGAATAGTATCCAAGTCTTTGTTGAAGCTTTGATGCTAGGGCTAGTACCGATCCTCATGAAAAAGATCGGTGTCAGAAAGACTTTGCTCTTAGGAACTGCGATCATGTGCTTACGGATCGGCTTATGTGGTTTTATCACCGATCCGATCGCGATCTCATGTGTCAAAATGCTCCACTCGCTTGAAGTGCCACTCTTTGTTCTTTCGATCTTTCGTTATTTCACACTGCATTTTGACACTAAACTATCCGCAACACTTTATATGATCGGCTTTCAGATCGCAGCTCAAGTCGGACAAGTTATCTTATCGACGCCACTTGGGATCTTACGCGATAATATGGGCTACAGCATGACTTTTAAGATCATTGCCTTTATCGTCTTGATCACAGGTATCTATGGTTTCTTTATCATTAAAAAAGATAATGAGTTCGTCAACGGCCAACCTCTAGAAAAATAAACAAAGGAGAACAATTTATGAAACAAATGATCAAATTAAACAACGACCGCTATCGCTTAGGTTATCACGTCAGCGCACCAGCAGGCTGGATCAATGACCCCAATGGCTTTTGTTACTATAAGGGATACTACCACATCTTTTATCAATATCACCCTTATTCAGCTGATTGGGGGCCGATGCATTGGGGCCATGCTTACAGTAAAGACTTGATCCACTGGGAAAGTTTACCGATCGCCCTTGCACCAGATACAAAAGCCGATGAAGATGGTTGCTTTTCTGGTAGTGCGATCGTCAAAGATGATGTCTTATATTTAATCTACACTGGTCATCACTACTATGGCGATGGCGATCCAGACCATTTTTGGCAAAATCAAAATCTCGCTTATAGTACTGATGGGATCAATTTTACTAAATATGAAAATAACCCGATCATTAAAACACCACCGACTGATAATACACACCATTTTCGTGATCCAAAGATCTGGCAAAAAGATGGCTCTTACTACATGATCTTAGGTAGTCAGGGGAAAGATGGCTTAGGACGCGTGATCACATATCGTTCGAGCGATCTTAAAAAATGGCAATACCTCGGTGAGATCACCAAAGCTGATGGTTTGAGCACTGAAGGATATATGTGGGAATGTCCTGATTTCTTTAAACTAGCTGATAAGGATATCTTGTTGCTCTCACCTCAAGGGATCAAGGCAGATGGACAAAAGTATCGCAATTTATTCCAAACTGGTTATTTTGTCGGTAACTACGACTATGATACCAATACCTTTGAACACGGTAGCTTTACAGAACTCGATCATGGGCATGATTTTTATGCGACCCAAACGACTCTAGCTCCTGATGGACGTCGCTTAGTCTTTGGTTGGATGGATATGTGGGAAAGTGATTTTCCTGAAAAGGCTGATGGCTGGGCTGGAGCATTGACGTTACCACGTGAATTAGTCTTAAAAGATGAGAAACTTTACATGCGTCCGATCAAAGAATTGTCTAAATTACGGACCAAAAAGCTAGCAACTTTAGATGCACCAAAAACTAAAAAAGTATTGCTCTGCGAAGATGAAACACAAGTCGAATTAGATCTACGTTTTGAACAGATCACCGAACTTGAATTTAAGCTCACTGACCAAAATGAACACTCACATGTGAGCCTTTATTTTGATAAAGCAAAAAATATGTTCACACTTCACAATGGCGATGAACGCTATGCAACAATCACACCAAGCTCTGATCTTAGGCTTCAAGTCTTTATCGATACCAGTTCACTTGAGATCTTTATCAATGATGGTGAAGCTGTCTTTACTGAGCGTTTCTACTTTGAAAAACCTAAAGCCTGGCTTACATCTTCAGCTGTCAAAGGTAATATCTATCGCTTAGATAATAAAGCGATCACTTTCAAATGATCTTGATATCTCTTGGGAATGATCCAAGAGATATTTTTTTGGAATTTTGTTAGAATAAAAATGTTCGATATAGTATTTGACTACCATCACACTTATCAAAAGCTAAATGTGGGACAAGATGGTAATGATAACTAAATCCAAGAAAGGAAGAGCTATATTTTATCCACATTTGATATAGCGATCATCATGCTTTGCGTCCAAAACTAGAAGATGTGGCTAAGTTAGCCAATGTATCTAAGACGACTGTCTCACGTGTACTCAATAATCGCGGTTATTTGAGTCAAGAAACGATCGAGCGAGTTTATCGTGCAATGAGGGAATTAAATTATCAGCCCAATGCAGTCGCACGCCAATTATATAAAAAGCAGACCCAGATCATCGGCTTACTTTTTCCAACGATCGCTAATCCTTTTTTTGGTGAGCTAAGTGCTGAACTTGAAAAAGGTCTCTATAAAGAAGGTTTCAAGGTCTTGATCGGTAATTCGATGAACGATCCTAAAAAAGAAGCACATTATCTGGATCAATTATTGACAAAACAAGTTGATGGTCTGATCGTCGGGACACATAATCAAGGTATCAAAGAATATAACTATGAAAAATTACCCGTTGTTGCGATCGACCGCAACATGAATCAGGATATCCCTGTGATCGAATCTGATAACTATAATGGTGGTGTGTTAGCTACGACACATTTGATCGAACGTGGTGCTAAAAAGATCATTCACACTAATGGACCGGTAGAACTGGATTCTCCCACTAAGCGCCGTCGCTTAGCCTATGAAGATACGATGAAAGAGGCTGGCTTAGTTCCACTCACCATAACTGTTGATTTCAATATCCCATATAGTGAAAAAAAACAGATCTTTACTCAAATGTTTCACGATCACCCTGATGTCGAGGCTATTTTTGCCTCAAATGATGTTGATGCAGCTCTGATCATGCAGATCGCATTAGAACAAGGAAGAAAAGTACCTGATGATCTGTTGATCGTTGGTTACGATGGAACACAGATCATCAGAAATATCTTGCCTGATCTTACTACGATCGTCCAACCGATCGAAGCCATTGCTCAAACATCGATCCAAGTTCTCAAACAACGTCTAAATAACAAAGAAACAAAAACTGAGTACGTTTTACCTGTAACTTTGCATAAGGGAAAAACTGGTTGAGAAAATAGGCTGTGACATAAGTAGTTTTTTGTATTATATATATTAATAAAAACTACCGCTAAAGAATTACTATTCGTTGTTATTTACCACTACAAAGTCTTAAAAACTAGTATTTTCAGGATAAAGAAAGACATCTTCAAAATTCCAGCGTTTGGAATTTGAAGATGTCTTTTTACTCATGTCACAGCCTATTTTCTTGATCTATAAATTATTTTTGATCTTTTGAATGCTTTTTATTAAATAACTCTGCTCCTAACACTCCAGCTATCAAAGTGAGTAAGGTCCCTACGAACAATACTTTCTTTTCATCGTTTTCACCAGTTTGTGGTAAAGACTCTTTGGTCGAATGTACATTGTTATCGACATTATTTTTAGCTGTTTTTTGTTTAGATCCAGGCTTATTTAATTGCATTGTTTTAGTACCATTCACCCGTGCATCAACTTTTACAGTCACACTAACTTCATCTTGTGAAGCGTCTGGATAAGTCACCATTAACGTCTCTTGATGCTCACCCATCGTTGATACATTCAATGGCGTCTTCCAAGCGTACTTTGTTTCCTTTGGCAATTCTGACTTATTAGCTACACCACTTTCTGCTTGTGGCATTTGGTCTTGGGCAGTTGTCACTTTTTGACCTTGCGGAGTGTATTTTTCAGCATCTGTTGGTGTCTTTTCTGGTGCTTTCGTGACTACCACTTTTACTGGTACTTCTTCTTGACTTCCATCTGGATAGGTCACCACTACTGTGCCTTGCTTTTCTCCTGGGGTAGATACATTCAATGGTGTCTTCCAAGCGTACTTTGTTTCCTTTGGCAATTCTGACTTATTGGATACACCACTTTCTGCTTGTGGCACTTGGTCTTGAACTGTTGTCACTTCTTGACCCCGTGGAGTGTATTTTTCGGCATCTGTTGGTGTCTTTTCTGGTGCTTTCGTGACTACCACTTTTACTGGTACTT
>NZ_CAQLEL010000147.1:0-17454 GCF_948826705.1 uncultured Ligilactobacillus sp. | reverse complement strand
TCATCAATATGGTACAACAACTAAGTGAAGTCGATACGACAGATGTACCGGTAACAACAACTGTGACGGATGCCTTTAATGTAATGCGAGAAGACATCGCAGTTAAGGGGACCGACCGAGAATTGTTGATGGAAAATGTACCTGAAAGAAAAGATGGCTTTATCAAAGTGCCAGCAATTATTGATGAAAGCGAGGAAGGCTAGCCAATGGATTATTTTACAACTGATCTGACCAGTTTACATGAAAAATTGGTCAACAAAGATCTGAGCGTAGAGGAGTTAACAAAAGACACCTTCAAGACGATCAAAGACCGTGATCAACAGATCGCTGCTTTCCTAGCTTTAAATGAAGAAGCTGCTTTAAAGCAAGCTAAAGAACTTGACCAAAATGGGATCGATCCAGCTAATGTTTTGGCTGGGATCCCGATCGCGATCAAAGATAATATCGTGACAAAAGGCTTACGGACAACAGCTGCCAGCAAGATGTTAGAAAACTTTGACCCGATCTATGATGCAACAGTCATGGAAAAATTAGCTGCTGCTCAAATGATCAATGTGGGTAAAGTCAACATGGATGAATTTGCTATGGGTGGCTCGACTGAAAGTTCAGCTTTTAAGGTAACTAAAAATGCTTGGGATCAAACTAAAGTCCCTGGTGGATCTTCTGGTGGTTCAGCGGCTGCTGTTGCTTCAGGCCAAGTTTTAGCTGCCTTAGGTTCAGATACAGGTGGTTCGATCCGTCAACCAGCAGCTTACAATGGGATCGTTGGGGTCAAACCTACTTATGGTCGTGTATCCCGTTACGGCTTGATCGCTTTTGCTTCCAGCTTAGATCAGATCGGACCATTGACACGCACAGTCAAAGATAATGCATATGTTTTAAATGCTATCAGCGGTCATGATAGTCGTGATTTTACAAGCTCTAACCGTGAAGTTCCTGATTTTACACAAGGCTTAGATGGTGATATCAAGGGGATGAAGATCGCAGTGCCAAAAGAATACTTTGGCGAAGGTGTTGCAAAAGATGTCAAAGAAGCGATCAAAAAAGCGATCAAGACGTTTGAAAGCTTGGGGGCAACAGTCGACGAAGTTTCCTTGCCACACAGCAAGTATGGAGTCCAAGTCTACTATATCATTGCCTCTTCTGAAGCTTCATCTAACTTACAACGTTTTGATGGGATCCGCTATGGCTTTAGAGCAAAAGATGTTAAGAACTTAGAAGATGTTTATGTTCGTTCACGTTCTGAAGGTTTTGGTGATGAAGTCAAACGTCGGATCATGTTAGGGACATTCTCACTTTCCGCTGGGACTTATGATGCCTTCTTCAAGAAAGCTGCTCAAGTTAGAACTTTGATCTGCCAAGACTTTGCGAAGGTCTTTAACGACTATGATCTGATCTTAGGACCAACTGCACCAACAACAGCTTATGGGATCGGTGATGAGATCAATGATCCGATCACGATGTACATGAATGATATCTTGACGATCCCAGTAAACTTAGCTGGTCTGCCAGGAATGTCGCTTCCAGCTGGTTTCTCCAATGGTTTACCGATCGGGATGCAATTGATCGCACCACAATTTAGAGAAGATACGATGTATAAAGCGGGCTATGCTTTTGAACAAGCGACCGACTTCCATAAACAAGTTCCAACGATCGGGGGGCAAAATTAATGAACTTTGAAACAACAATCGGACTTGAAGTCCACATTGAGATGAAAACAAACTCCAAGGCTTATTCTCCCGCGCCAGTAGTTTACGGAGCAGAACCAAATACGAATACTAATGTTATCGATTGGGGCTATCCAGGGGTTTTGCCACAATTGAACAAGGGTGCTTTGGAATACGGGATGCGAGCTGCTTTAGCACTTAATTGTGAGATCGCACGGGATATCCACTTTGACCGTAAGAACTACTTCTATCCAGATAATCCAAAGGCATACCAGATCACACAAGCCCAGACACCGATCGGACACGATGGCTGGCTTGAGATCGAGCTTGAAGATGGGACTAAAAAGAAGATCGGGATCGAAGAAATGCACGTCGAAGAAGATGCTGGGAAAAATACGCATGCAGGCGATGGCTATTCTTATGTCGATCTAAATCGTCAAGGAACACCATTGATCGAGATCGTATCTAAACCAGATATCGCTTCCCCAGAAGAAGCTTATGCATACTTGACACGTTTACGTCAGATCATTCAATTTA
Organism: uncultured Ligilactobacillus sp.; assembly: GCF_948826705.1. NCBI lineage: Bacteria > Bacillati > Bacillota > Bacilli > Lactobacillales > Lactobacillaceae > Ligilactobacillus > uncultured Ligilactobacillus sp. The sequence continues at coordinate 15,250 of NZ_CAQLEL010000147.1, read as the reverse complement.
CAGGCGTATCTGATGTGAAGATGGAAGAAGGTTCAATGCGAGCTGACGTTAACATCTCAGTTCGTCCGATCGGCTCAACTAAGTTTGGGACTAAAACGGAAATGAAGAATCTAAACTCCTTTGAACACGTGAAAAAAGGTTTGGAATATGAAGCTAAGCGTCAAGAGCGCGTTTTGATGGCTGGTGGTGAGATCCAACAAGAAACACGGCGTTTTGATGAACCAAGTGGTGAAACGATCTTGATGCGTGTCAAAGAAGGTAAGAGCGATTATCGTTACTTCCCAGAACCTGATCTACCACCGATCCATATTTCTGACGAATGGGTCGCACAGGTCAAAGGTTCGATCCCAGAAATGCCTGACGTTCGTCGTAAACGCTATGTCAACGACTGGGGCATTACTGAATATGATGCAGGTGTTTTGACTCAAACAAAAGAAATGTCTGATTTCTACGAAGCAACTGTAGCAGCTGGAGCGGATGCTAAATTAGCGGCTAATTGGTTGATGGGTGAAGTTAGTGCTTATTTGAATGCTCAAAAAGTTGAGTTAGGTCAAACTGCATTGACACCAGAACATTTGGCAACAATGATCAAGTTGATCCAAGATGAAACGATCTCATCTAAGATCGCTAAAAAGGTCTTTAAAGAGATCATCAAAAATGATACCGAACCAAAAGCATGGGTCGAAGAAAAAGGTATGGTGCAATTATCTGACCCAGCTAAATTACAACCGATCATCGATGAAGTATTGGACAACAACGCGCAATCGATCGAAGACTTTAAGAATGGTAAAGATCGCGCAGTTGGCTTCTTAGTAGGGAACATCATGAAGCAGACCCATGGTAAAGCTAACCCTAAAGTTGTCAATAAATTGTTGATGGCAAGTTTAAAGGAAAGATAGACGCGATCTGCGCCAAGAGGGAATAGTTATGCAAAAGCGTTGCCGAATTATTTATAATCCGACATCTGGACGTGAAGCTTTAAAAAATGATCTAGTTGAGATCTTGAATATTTTAGAACGTGCTGGTTATGAAACGAGTGCCTTTGCAACGACGCCTGAGCCTAATTCTGCTCAAAATGAGGCTAAACGAGCAGCTCAAGCAGGCTTTAGCTTGATCATTGCAGCTGGTGGTGATGGCACGATCAATGAAGTCGTTAATGGGATCGCCCCTCTAAAGCACCGGCCAAAGTTGGGGATCATTCCCGCTGGTACAACAAATGATTACGCGCGTGCTCTAAAGATACCGCGGGAAAGTCCGATCGAAGCGGCTAAAGTTATCGCCAATGGTAAAACGGTCAAGATGGATATCGGGCGGGCTAATGACAAATATTTTGTCAATATTGCAGCCGGCGGTCTCTTGAGCGAATTGACTTATGCTGTACCATCTGAATTCAAGACACTTTTTGGTTATTTAGCTTACCTAGTTAAGGGGGCTGAGTTATTGCCACGGGTCAAACCGATCAATATGCACCTTGAATATGATGGTGGTGTTTATGACGGTAAGGCATCGATGTTTTTCTTAGCTTTGACTAATTCGGTCGGTGGCTTTGAGCAGATCGTACCAGATGCCAGTTTAGATGATGGAAAATTTACCTTGATCGTAGTCAAGACGAGCAATCTGTTAGAGATGATGCGTTTGATCACAATGGTCTTAAATGGTGGTAAACACATCAACGATGCTAATATCCTCTATGTTAAAACATCTAAGTTGGTCGCTAAACCAGTCGACGAAAAAATGATGATCAACATTGATGGTGAATACGGTGGGGATGCGCCGATGAAATTCAAGAACTTGAAACGTCACATCGAGATCTTTGCCAATACCCAAGAGATCCCAGAACGGGCGATCACGGAAGTCAAAGAAGATGAAGATATGGACGAAGCCAAGAAAAACTTTGTTGATGGTGTTCAAGAACTTGATGAATCTGATAATATCAAATTAGATAAGTAGTTAAGAACTCGTTGTTCCAATATGGAGCGACGAGTTTTTTTATCTAAATTTATACTTGCCTTATAGCTCACTTCAAGGTTTATAGTTATTCATTGTAAATGATCATAAGGAGTGAATAAATAATGCAAAATTTTGAACTTAATAATGGTGTTAGCATTCCAATGTTAGGCTTAGGTACATTTCAAATGTCACCTGATCAAGCTCAAAAAGCTGTTGTTTCGGCGCTTGAAAGTGGCTATCGTTTGTTGGATACGGCTAATGCCTATTTAAATGAAAAAGCCGTTGGACGTGGGATCAGAGGATCTAGTGTAACTAGACAAGAAATTTTTTTAAGTTCTAAGCTGTGGCCGACAGTTTATCAAGATAAAACAGCAGTTGATAAAACTTTGCAACGTTTAGGGACAGATTATTTAGATCTATTGTTTTTGCATCAACCTGCTGGTGATTTTATGGCAGGCTATCGCCAACTTGAGCAAGCTTATCGTGATGGTAAGATCAAAGCAATTGGGATCTCAAATTTTCATGGTAAAAAGTTGACACAATTATTGGAACAAGTCGAAATAAAACCACAGGTGATCCAAGTTGAAGCTCATCCATACTATACGCAATCAGATATTCGTGAAGGTTTGGCACCATATGGAACACGGCTAATGGCATGGTACCCTCTAGGGCATGGTGATAAAAGCTTGATGAATGAACCTATTTTTACTAAATTAGCGCAAAAATATGGCAAGAGTAGTGTACAGATCATTTTGCGATGGCATGTTCAAATGGGCTTCATCGTGATCCCAGGTTCAACGGATCCTGAACATATCAAAGATAATGCGGATATTTTTAATTTTGAATTAACGATCGAAGAAATGTCTGAGATCGCTAAACTTGATCAAAATAAGCGTTATTATATACCAAATGATGCAAGAGAAGAGCAATATGCTCAAATGCAGATGGATTTTGAAGCTCAAAAATAAAATGAGAGAATTTTTTGGATGACAAAAAAGATATTGATCACGTATTATTCTTGGTCAAATAATACAAAACAAGTAGCAAAAAAATTAGCACAGGCCCTAAATGCTGAGCTTTTAGAGTTAACGGTCAAGAACAACGTGTTTTCTACTGATATGTATGAAACCTCAGAGATCGCTAAAACACAGATAAAGACAAATAATTTTCCAGAGTTAGTGACTAAGCTCCCCGATACATCTCAGTATGAGATGATCTTAGTTGGTAGTCCTGTTTGGAGTGGAGCACCTGCGACGCCGATCTATAGTTTTTTAGCACAGATCGCAAATTTTAAAGGTAAAGTTGCTACATTTTATACAGATGCAGGTAGTGTGGGATCTTACGGAGAAATTTTTAAAACTTGGGCAGCACCGTTAACCGTGGTGTCGATCTATCAAAAGGAAAAAGATATTTTAACATGGGCAAAAGAGGTAATAGAAAAATGAAAAAAGTATTGATCATGGCAGCTAATGGACAAATTTCGCGTTTAGTTGAGGAATGTATCTTAACTGAACCTGAGTTTTCTGATGTTGAGTTGACGTTATTTTTACGCGATAAAAAACGTTTGGCAGCTTTGGAAAGTAATGACCGTGTGACGTTGATCGAAGGCAGTTTAGATAATTACGCTGATGTCAAGCAAGCTATTTTGGGTCAAGATCTAGTCTTTGTAGGGGTGGTCGATCATACTAGTGATAACCATCAAACTAAATATGTGATCGAGGCGATGAAAGAAACAGGTGTTAAGCGGGTCGTTTTTACCAATATTTTAGGGATCTATGATGAAGTTTTAGGTGAATTTGGGCGTTGGAACAAAGAGATGGTAGCATCTGGCTTGGAATCAGCTAAAAATTCTGATAAGCTGTTGGCAAGATCAGGTCTAGCCTATACAACTTTACGCTTACCATGGTTAAATGATCGTGAAGTGGCCTATGAGATCACCCATAAAGATGAAACTTATCTCGGTGTTTCAGGTTCACGTAGAAGTATTGCAGATGTGGTCTTAAGGATCATTTCCGATCCAAAATTTTTAGTCAATGATAGCGTGGGCATCGCTGACCCTAAGACCAAGGACAGTGATCGTCCGGTGTATTAATGAGAGGGGTAGATAGGATGAAAGCGGCAATTTTTGTAGAACCAGGCAAAATGGAAGTTACGGAAGTTGAAAAACCAACACTTCAAAAATCAACTGATGCGATCATAAAAATCGTGCGTGCTTGTGTCTGTGGTTCAGATCTTTGGTGGTATCGTGGGATCTCTAAACGTCAAGCTAACAGTTTAGTTGGACATGAGGCGATCGGGATCGTTGCTGAAGTTGGATCAGATGTAAAAAATGTCAAAGTTGGTGATTTCGTGATCGTTCCCTTTACACATGGTTGTGGGCACTGTGCGGCATGTAAAGCAGGTTTTGATGGTAATTGTTTAAACCAAGAAGCCGGTAGTAATGGGGGCTATCAAGGCCAATATTTGCGGTATTACAACGCTGATTGGGGCCTAGTCAAGATCCCTGGTCGACCAGCTGATTATACTGATGAGCAGTTGAATTCATTACTTGCCTTGTCAGATGTAATGGCAACTGGTTATCATGCTGCTTTTACGGCTGAAGTCAAAGCAGGTGATACTGTTGTTGTGATCGGTGATGGAGCTGTTGGACTTTGTGGCGTTATCGGTGCTAAATTACGTGGGGCTAAGCGGATCATCAGTTTGAGCCACCATGAAGATCGAGCTAAATTAGCCCGTGAATTTGGGGCTACTGATATCGTTTCTGAGCGTGGCGATGATGCAGTTCAAAAAGTGCTAGAGTTGACAGATGGTGCTGGTGCAGATGCTGTTTTAGAATGTGTTGGGGCAACTTCAGCGATCGAACAAGCAGGTAAAGTAGCTCGTCCAGGTGCAGTGATCGGTCGTGTAGGGGTTCCGCAAACAGAACCGAGCTCTAATCAACTATTTTGGAAAAATATCGGTTTACGTGGTGGGATCGCTTCGGTCACGACCCATGATCGGGCGGTATTATTAGCCACAGTCTTAGAGGGCAAGATCAAACCGGGTAAAGTCTTTACCAAACGTTTCACATTGGATGATGTCCAGGCAGCTTATGAAGCCATGGATAAACGAGAAGCGATCAAATCATTACTGATCATAAGTCAATAGGGTCAGGCAGCTTTTTGCTTTAGACCTATGAAAAACTCAAGAGTAATTAGGCAGCTGGGTAACTAGCTGCTTTTTTGTTAGAGTGAGTGTTTTAGTTTATTTTTTACAAACTAATGTTCGGTGTGATAAAATAGAAGCGACAGGTAAACGGAGCTCACTGTCTCAAAGACATTATTAGAGCAGATCGCGATCTTTAGCGATGGGGATGCGCGAAGGGCCTTGAATACATTGGAGTTGTTAGTTGATAATGGAAATATCAGCCAAGATGGGGTTTTAGAACTGAGCGACGATCTATTGAGTCAAGTTTTAGGGGAAAAGACACTTAAATATGATAAGAACGGTGAAGATCATTATGACTTGATCTCAGCTTTGCATAAATCTATGCGAAATAGTGATGTTGATGCAGCGATCTATTGGTTGAATCGGATGCTAGCTGGTGGCGAAGATCCATTATATATTGCCCGGCGCTTGTTGCGTTTTGCCAGTGAATATATCGGTTTAGCTGATAACAATGCTTTGAATCTAGTTGTTAATGTTTTTCAGACGTGCCAATTTATCGGAATGCCTGAATGTAATGTGCATTTGATTCAAGCAGTGATATATCTATCTTTGGCACCTAAATCTAATGCTGTTTATAAAGCGACCACAAGAGTCGCTAAAGATGTCAAACAGACTTTAAATGAACCTGTGCCATTGCAGATCAGAAATGGGACGACCAAGTTGATGAAAGAATTAGGCTATGGTAAAGGTTATGAGTTAGCTCATTTTGCAAAAGATAAGTTGACCACAATGCAAACAATGCCGGATAATTTAGTGGGACACACTTATTATCTGCCAACTGAGCAAGGAAACGAGATCCGTTTCAAACAACGCTTAGAACAGATCAAGGCGTGGCATCAAAAACACGATAAAACTTAAGAGTGGTGCGCCACTCTTTTTTTGCAGTGATAGTTGACAAAAATACGGCATATATATAAATTTACTAATTGTAAGGGGGGGATAATATGAATCGCGAGAGTTTGATCTTTTTGCGAATTAGCCAACTTCAGCGCCAACTACTAGCTAATAGCGCAACCGTTTTACAGCAAGTTGGTATAACTAATGCACAATACGATATTTTAAATTATGTATATAACCATACTGGTCGTACTCAAAAGGAGTTAGCCGCTACCTTGGTCGTCACTAAGGGAAATATCACCCAGATCATCACAAAGATGGAAAGACTAGATCTGATCAAAAGAAAACAAGTAGGTAAAGCAAAGCAGCTATTTGTGACAGAAAATGGTCGTCAGATCTACGAACAGATCACGCCTGATTTAGAAAAAGCCCATGCTGATGCTTTAGCTAAGTTAGATCTGACTGAGCAAAAACAACTTTTACGTCTTCTAAAACTAGCGCTAAGAGGCTAGGCTACTTTTTTTGTCAGCTTGGACTTGGTAGAATAGATAGTGATAACTAAAATCAAAGTAAACGAGGATAAGTAATGAAACGGAAATTACCTGTAGTTAAAAATCAAAAAGTAGAAGCGACGATCGTGGATCTGACCTACCAAGGAATGGGTGTCGCTAAAGTCGAAGGATATTCACTTTTTTGTGATGATGCTTTACCTGGTGAAAAAGTAAAACTCCATGTGTTAAAGGTCGGTAAAAATTTTGGTTACGCTAAAGTTATCGAACGCTTGACGACCAGTCCTGATCGGGTCACAGGTAAAGGTAAAGCCTATTCGCAAACTGGGATCGCACCTTTACAGCACTTAGCTTATCCAGCTCAGTTGAAATTCAAACAAAAATTAGTCAGTGATCTGTTGAAAAAGGCACATCTAGCTGACCTAGCAGTTGAACAAACTTTGGGGATGGTAGAACCATATGCCTATCGCAACAAGGCACAAGTCCCAGTCCGTGAAATTGATGGAAAACTGACAGCCGGCTTTTTTAAGCGCGGTAGTCATAATTTTTTACCACTGACGGACTTCTTGATCCAAGATAAACGGATCGATGAAGTGATCCAAAAAGTGTTAGTGATCTTACAAAAGTATCAAATGACAGCTTATGATGAAGCTACACACAGCGGGATCTTACGGCATATCATGGTGCGGCGTGGACATTATTCTAAAGAAGTGATGGTCGTGTTGGTGACGCGGACTAATAAGCTACCAAATAAAGAAGCGATCGTAAATGAGATCATGGCAGCTTGCCCTGATGTGGTGAGTTTGCAACAAAATATCAATTCCAAACAGACTAATGTGATCTTGGGTGACAAGACCCAGGTTTTAGCGGGCCAAGAATATATCACAGATCAGTTGAATGGACTTAAATTTGAGATCTCAGCAAGATCATTTTACCAAGTCAACCCAACGCAGACTGAAAAACTTTACCAAGAGGCGATCAAGCGTGCTGGCTTGACCGGAAATGAAACGGTGATCGATGCTTATTGTGGGATCGGGACCATCTCACTGTCCATGGCAAAGCATGCTAAAAAAGTCTATGGGGTCGAGATCGTAGAAGAAGCGATCGCGGATGCCAAAAAGAATGCAGCTTTAAATAATTTGGATAACTTGGAATTTGAAGTCGGTAATGCCGAGGACTGGATGGCAACTTGGCAAGAACAAGGGATCAAGCCAGATGTGATCATGGTCGATCCGCCACGTAAAGGTTTGACGCAAAGCTTGATCGAAAGTGCAGTCAAGATGTCTCCTAAAAAGATCGTTTATGTCAGCTGCAATCCGGCGACCTTGGTACGAGATATCCAAAGTTTTATGGACCTAGGCTATAGCGTGAGTCAACCGATCTTACCAGTCGATCAATTCCCACAGACTGCGCATGTGGAGACGGTGACGGTGCTGGAATGTGGGGGGAAATAGCTTGTCAAAATCGATATGACAAGATTTTGGTGAGATGATAGTATACTCAACGTATAATAGTAATAAATCAGATTATTAAGGTGGGTAGAAGAATGACAAATCAGCAGATCCAAATAGAGAATAAGGTAAAGACTAATGAAAGAGCATGAGAAAAACGATCAAAGTATTTCTCACGAAGATATGATAAAAGAGTTAGGATTATAAGATATACTATGAGTAAGAAGTGACGATCTTTATATTATCAATAGGTTATAAAAATGAAATATATAAGTGATATCCAATTCTTTACTTTATTAAAAAATCAATATTTTATAAAAATATAAGAGGTGTTTGCTCCATTGAGGTAGTGATCACTTCTTATTTTTTGTAAAAATATAGATATTACTGGATATTGTATAACATTAATGTTAAAATTCCGTGTGATGAAGATGTGGTTTAAGTTAAAATATCGAAAATTAATGGGTGATAGGTGCCGTTGGCGGCTTAGATTAAAATTCAGAGTCTAATATTTAACCAAATTAATTGTATGTCTTTTTTAGTACAAGCGTTATTATCAGTGTATATCATGAAAGGCGAGGGATGAACAATGGATCTATTGAGCGTTAAAGATGTAAGTAAGAGTTATGCTGCCAATGTTTTAGCGTTGGATAACGTTGATTTTTCACTAGAAGTAGGCGAGTTTTGTGCGATCATGGGGACCTCTGGTTCGGGGAAGACGACTTTATTGAATAGTATTGCGACTTTAGATGCTCCAAGCAAAGGACAGATCTTATTTGAAGGAGTCGACGTGGCCAAGATGTCAGTCGATGAAGCAACACTTTTTAGAAGAAATAACCTGGGTTTTATCTTTCAAGATTATCGGCTATTGTCCAGTTTGACCGCTAAGCAAAATATTACAGTGGCGCTATCATTATTGAAAAAAACGCCAGCTGAGATCGAAAAGAGCGTAACTGAACTCAGTCAAAAATTCGAGATCGCCTCAGTCTTAGATCATTATCCTCATGAACTTTCAGGTGGGCAAAAGCAAAGAGTGGCGATCATTAGGGCTTTGGTCAAGGAACCTAAATTATTGATCGCTGATGAGCCTACGGGGGCTTTGGACTCCAACTCGACTAAGACGATCATGCAACAGTTGACTTATATCAATCGGGAATTACACACGACGATCTTGATGGTGACTCATGATGCGTATTCGGCTAGTTTTGCTAAGAATATCCATTTCTTAAAAGATGGTCAGATCTACACGACCTTAAGAAGAGATCTGACCGAAATGAAGAAAGATTTTCAAAAGAAAATTTCGGATGTAATGCTTGAGTTAGAGAGGTGAGTATGATGTCATTTGCGATCAGTTTTTCAAATTTGAAACATAACAAGAAGTTGTATCAAGTTTATTTTTTAGCACAGCTGGTGATCTTTAGTTTGTTTTTTATGCTCCAGTGTTTTTCAACTGATAGTGTGATCGTAGCGCGGTTAGCTGAAGATGCTGATATCAAGACGATGATCCAGACGATAAGTTTGTTTTTTGTGTTGTTTATCGTTTTTTACTTTGTATATTTCAACCAGTTTTTCATCAAGCAACGTGCCGAAGAATTGGGGATATATTCGATCTTAGGCTTTAAACGCCAAGAGATCGTACGCTTATTTTTAGCTGAAAATGCTATTTTGGTGGTCATCGCAGCTGGACTTTCGCTTGGTGTAGGGTATATCTTGTACTTTGGCATGCGAACTTGTCTGATCAAATTTATAGGCTTAGATCTATCTATCTGGAGTTTAAAGATCCAAAGTGTTGCCTTTAAAAATATGCTTCTATTGATCTTAGGGATCATCGGAATAGTCTACATAGAACTCTATGTGATCTTTAGAAAAAAATTGACCGATATTTTAAACTTACAAAAGTTACAAGATAAGCAAGTAAAGCGTCATCCATTTTTAGCTTTAAGTGGCTTAGTATGTTTGTTAGGAGCAGATCTGTTATTTATCAATTTGACCACTCGTCCATATTCGTTATGGGATCAATATGGTAGTTTGCCAGTATTGTTTGTCACACTGTGTTTATTGGGCGGAGGTAGTGTGTTGTTTATCATCTTTACATTGCCGTATGTAGTTTCATTTTTGATACATAGACCTAAAAAGCTATACAGCATGAGTGGAAATGTTGTCTTACCGCGAATGCAACACCGTTTACAAAATAAAGGACGTTTGCTGACCTCCCTTGCGCTATTGACGACTGGATCAGTCATGGTCTTAGGTGTCACATTTTTAACGCTGTCGTATCCATATGAAGCGACTAAACGGATCGTTCCTAGCACATTAGAAACTAAAATAGCTAAGAAACGCCCTTTGAGTACAAGTGAGATCAAGAGCTTCGAACAAAAGTTTGCGCTTAAAGCCGTTGATTCTAAAATATTAGAACTCAAACTAAAAGATAAATGGTATTTTTCCAAGCGAAATACCAGTGATCATATCGACGTGATCTCTTTTACAAACTACAGTGAGCTGATGGCATTGCAACATCAGGAACAATTGAAAAAAATGGCGTTAAATGAAGCTGTATTGGTCAATTATTACGCCAGTTTAGCTCCGGTAAATGAAAGTTTTACGCTTAAAGATGGCTCACAAACGCTCCAAGTGAAAAAAGCGACCAATCAAAATCCTTTCGCATTTGCTAACAGTGTTGTAACGGTGATCGTTAGCGATGCAAAATTTAACGAGTTAGCGCAAAAATATCCAAATGCTAGTTATGCGATCGTGTCATTTGATGGGAAAAACATGCGCGATAATGAAAAATTAGTGCAAGCATTTAAAAAGACTAAAGTAGCGTACTTTAGTTCTTATGAGCGTAATAAATTGATCACCAATGCCAATAGTCCGACATTTTTGATGATATCAATGATCTCTATCCTATTTTTTGTAACGATCAGTACGATCTTATATTTTACTGCGCGGATCGAAGAGTTGTCCTTAAGTGAAGAATACGATACTTTAGCCAAGCTAGGATATCGAATAAAAGAGATCCGACGTGTCGTATCGGTCGAAAATGCGTGGCTATTTTTCCCACCATTGATCTTAGGTTTAATAAATGGAGTATTTGGGATCTTAGGTGCAAGTTATTTGATAACTGACTCATTGACTACAGGTTGGTATAGTAGATTAGGCCAGCCTTTGCTGTACACGATCGGGTTATTTTTGCCGATCTATCTTTTGGTATATTATCTGGCAGGTAGGTCGATCGTCAAAGAACTTACCTTGCATATCGGCTAAGTTTGATGCAATAGTGATCAGAAATGTCTTTGGCAAAAATGTAGTATACTAGATCAGAGAAAAGATATTTTATCAATAATATAGTGGAAACGATCAATGTATAGTATCAAAGAAGTTAGTGAGATCATGGAGATCAGCGTGTTTACTAGCGGTGCTTCGCTTGGGCTGAGCGGTTTATTACTACAGACACTAACGCAAGATCCACTGGCTGATTCGGGGACTTTAGGGATCAATGCTGGTGCAGGATTGTTGATCGCATTTGCTTTACGGTATTTACCCCAAGGATCCTATATGTCACAGATCTTACCGCTAGTTTCTGTTATTGGTGGCTTACTTGTTAGTTGGTCGATCTACCAATTAGCCAAGAGACAGCAAGGAACACTTGACCCGATCAAATTTATCATTACAGGTGTGACTCTTTCAGCGATCTTATCGACCAGTATCTTGCCCGTGGTCGGATACGTTGAACAAGCTAAGTTGACCTATATGATCGATTGGTTATCTGGTAAGATCATGGGCGATAATTGGACAAGTTTGGGCTTAGTTGCTCCCTTGTTATTGATCTTGTGGGGACTTATCTATTATCGAAGTCGGATCTTTGATCTCTTGACTTTGGCTGAAGAGTCGAGTTTGGCTTTAGGCTTAGATCTACGTAAAGCTAGGCGTGATCTTTTGATTTTAACTAGTTTATTGGTATCATTAACTGTGATCATAGCAGGAAATATTGTGTTTATTGGACTTTTAGCAGGACATCGTGTTCGGATCCCATTGGCTATGCTATTAGGTGCGTTGATATTGTTGATCGCAGATACGTTGACACGCACTTTTTTGATCGGTAATACATTGCCGACAGGGATCGTTGTTTCGATCATCGGTGCGCCTTATTTTCTTTATTTGATGAAAAAGACGATTTGATAAGAAAGGAAAGTTGAGCGTATGAAAGAGCAAGAATTACGGCAAAAGATCGGAGACCTTGCTTATGAAGTCACCCAAAATGCAGCGACTGAGCGTGCATTTACTGGGGAATATGATGATTTTTTTGAGAAAGGGATCTATGTTGATGTTGTAAGTGGTCAACCTTTATTTTCCTCTAAGGATAAGTATGATTCGGGCTGTGGTTGGCCAGCTTTTACAAGACCGATCGCTAAGGAGAGCTTGACTACTAAGGCTGACTATTCGCATTTTATGAGTCGGACTGAAGTTAAAAGTAGTCAAGCTGATTCACACTTAGGGCATGTTTTTTCTGATGGCCCTAAGAAGAGCGGTGGAATGCGATATTGCATCAATTCCGCTGCTTTGCGCTTTATCCCAGCTGATAAGATGATAGCTGAGGGATATGGTGAATATTTAGATCTCTTATAAATAGAGCAGGATGTACTTTTTGAAGTATGTCCTTTTTATTTTAGAATTATCTAGCTAAAAAACTTATCCTTTTATTTTGATCGATAGTGTGCTATTTTTAAAGAAATTATTGCAGATATCAGGAGGATCAAGCTAATGTGTTAAAAATCATTGGGGAAAACTAGCGATCAATAGCAAAAGTAGGGGATTTTTATGACAAAAGCATTTAAGTTATTGGCGCTTTCGCAGCTTGTAGCTAATTTGGCTGATCTTTCTTTCAGAGTCCTCATCATCGCTAATATCTATCTTATCTCAGATTCGCTCGTATCGACTTCACTTGTTCCGATCTTGATGGGTGGTGCTTCATTTGCCACGACATTTTTAGTTCCTTTAGTGAGCAAATATCTACCGTTAAATAAGATCATGTTTTATACGCAAGCAGCAAAGACGTTTTCATTAGCATTTTTGACAGTTTCGCTGTATTTTTGGCCTAGACTGCCATTGCTTTTTATCTATCTGGTGGTAACTTTGATCTCACTTTTGGACGGTTTTGAACAGCCGATAACAGTTACACTTATGACACACTATGAGACCGACTTAGCTCGTGGTGATTCAGTCCTGACAGTTTGCAGTGAAAGTGTTGCGATCATTGGTTGGGGCGTTGGTGGAGTCTTATTTGCTAGTTTAGGGATACATGGTGCTTTACTGGTCACGTTATGTTTTTTTGCATTGGCTACTTTTCTTACGAGTCGTTTGCCTAGAGTAGTCGTTATAAAAGACAGCTCCGAGACTACATGTCAGACTCTTTTTAAAGGGTGGAGATTATTGTATCAGCGTACAGTTTTGAAAGTCTTGCTTGGGATAGGGCTTTTAGAAGTTTTTTCCGATACACTTTGGGTCTCATCGATCATTTTAGTTTTTGTGACTGAGATCTTGCATGAAACTGAAGCGTATTGGGGTTATGCTAATATGACCTATTCACTTGGGATCGTTATTGGAGGCTTAGTGGTATTCAAGTTTTCTAAAAAGATCAATGAACATAAAGTTTTTAGTATAGTGATGTCGCTGTTTTTAGCGATCGCAATGCTTTTTTTGATCTTAAAAGTACCACATTCAGTTGTCTTTTTGCTTGGTTCACTATTGTTTGGTAGTGTATCTCAGTTAAAAGAGATCCCAGAAGCTGTTTTGATCCAAGAAAGTGTTACAAAAGATCAATTAGTAGATGTTGATGCAGTTTTTGAGATGATCTCTGTGATCAGTTTTTCGATCTTACTCTTTATCATGAGTTGGATCACTGAAAGATTTGGGATCAAAATAGCTTTTAGCTTAGCGATGCTTAGCCTGTTAGTAGAAGCTGGGATAGTCTTTAAATATAGAAAAAAATTGAAATGATAATTTTTGCAGGAATAGACGGGCTGTTTATTCCTGTTTTTTAGTTGTCTTTACTGAACTTATCTGTAAAACTATGCTATTCTGAACTTAGATGGATAAATTTAATTATATTTTTTGTAATGGGGTAGAAAATGACAGAAAAGAAAACTTGGTATTTTGGAGAACGCGCCAACTATGCGGTCATGTGGCAGATCGCAAAGCCTAAGGCAGTTTTACAGATCGTTCACGGGATGGTCGAACACATCGAACGCTATGATGAGTTTGCCCGTTTTGCAAATGATGCAGGTTATCTTGTGGTCGGACATGATCATGTTGGACATGGCGAGACGGTCAAAGATCCAGAAGACTACGGGGCTTTTCCCAAAAATTGGCAAGATCTGATCGCAGACGTGCATACTTTGCAAAGGGAAGTTAGCAAAAAATATCCCGATATTCCCTACATTATCCTAGGGCATTCGATGGGCTCATTTATCACGCGGTTGTATCTGGGACAGTATGGACAAGATGTAGATAAGGCGATCCTTATGGGAACAGGCCAACAACCACGAGTACAGACTTGGGCTGCGATCGGACTAACAAAGATCTTGCGGATGTTTCACGGTGAAAAGTATCGCAGTAAATTTTTGGAACAGATGAGTACGGGGATGTTCAATCGTTTATTTGCTCCAAATAAGACGAGCGCTGATTGGTTATCGCGTGACAAAACAGAAGTAGATAAATATTTAGCGCACAAGCATCATCAATTTACCCCGACATTGAGTATGTATCGTGCGTTATTCACGTTTTCAAATCTTGCAGCGAGTCGTAAGTGGATCAAAAAGATCCCGCGTAGCTTGCCATTACTTTTGATCTCAGGAGCAAAAGATCCAGTTGGAGGCTTTGGTAAAGGCGTGACGCATTTTTATAAGATCTTGCGACATGAAGATTTTACAGACGTAACGCTAAAGTTATATCCTGATGCCCGGCATGAGATCTTAAATGAGTTGAATAAAAATGAAGTGATGCGTGATCTGGTAGCTTGGATGGATGACAAAATCTAGTTGTAATAGTTCAGTGAAATGGAATTTGGTTATGGAAAGAGTATAAGTTAAGTAGATATTTATGATCGAACAACTAATATTGGTGAGATGATCGTGAAAATAAAGCAAGATCAAGAGTGATACTGTGGGAAAAATCTACGTGTAAACTCAAGTAAAAGATTTAAAGGGAGAGTTTAAGCGATGAGAAGTTATCATGACAAAGCAGAACTAAAAGCTGAGATCCAAAAAACATATGCTAAGTATATTGCGGAATTTGCCG
>NZ_CAQLEL010000146.1:0-1749 GCF_948826705.1 uncultured Ligilactobacillus sp. | reverse complement strand
TTGGATAATTACATCAAAAGTACGTTAGACGCCTTAAACGGCATTTTATGGACAGATGACGCACGCATAGTTGATCTACATGCACACAAGTATTACTCCGATGATCCGCATATCGAGATCACGGTGACAGAGTTGTAAGACGTGGCGGGTGGGAAGTACGAAGCAAACGAAACTACTAATTTACCTCCTTTTGTTTACAGTGAAAACTTTCTTTAAAACTTAATTGCAAAGCTTCGGACTAGGGTTTTACAGGTCGGCGGTGGCTGAATAAGTACCGTCGATCATTGCCAACGATCTTGCGAGTGGATCGGATGGCAAACAAAATATAACAACGACTAACTCATTGCTCAATTAAGCTCGCATAGGAGGATAGCTAATTGATTTAGATACTCACAACATCGCAGGTCAAGCGATCCTACTAGAACATAATTACAGCCCCGCAAAGGACGCCAGAACGGTTCGAGCCCGTTCACGGGGCATTTGCTCAGGCAATAAATAAAAAATAAGGAGACAAGAGAATATGAACAAATTCGAGCAGATAGCGAGCAAGCTGATAAGTATGCAAGAACATGAACTAGCTAAAGAGCTAGAGCGGCAGCATAAGCTAGGTTGGCATGATGGACAAGAAGCATTAGCAGTTGAAATGTTGAGCAGAATGGTAGGTGGTCACAAATGAACCAACTTAAACTTGTACAAACTTTCGGCGGAGCGGTGACCTATCTAAAAAATGAGTATAACGATTTTGATATCTCAGCGCACAGACGAGATATCCAACAACGGATCAAAGATGATCCAAATGACATTATTACAAGAACCGCATGGGAAACGTTTTTAAAGGGAACACAGAAACATTATAAAGGCTCAAGACTACCACGTAAGCCACGAATAGTATATATATGGCAAGCGATAGACGTTGAAACAGGCGAAAAATATGAAACGATCAGCGCATTTAAACTAGCACAAAAATTAGGTGTGTCTGAAAGCGTGATCGTTAATAATCGAAGAGATAACAGAATGGTGCAAAAGCGCTACAAGATCATACGAAAAAAAGCGCAGTGATCACTCACCACGCTCTCCCAATAAAATTCAACAACTAATTATAACATAAGGGAGAGCGGTCTAATGGAACTTGATCTAAAAAAGGCACAAGAATTTCAACTACAATTTGACAGAATGGAAGTCGATACGATCGAGACTGCTGCAAAAGTGCGCAAGTTCTTCAAGCAAGATTATCCAAAATTGATCAGATGGGCTGGTGTGAGTGGTAGCTACATAAAATCACCAGTGATGTCAGACGAACCGCGATCGCCTTCCTTTGGAAACCGAGCAGAAGAAAAAATGGACAAGCGTATCTATGCACAACAGACGTTAGCAAGCGTTGGTAAGGCTATCAATGTGATCAGTGACGAAAGCAGACGGATCTTGATCGGAGTGTATGCAGACAATAAAGACGCATGGAGTATGTGCGAAATGCTCGGGTGCGAGCGATCGCGTTATCAGCAAAAGAAACGTAAGGCAGAAAATGAGTTTGCAGATGCGTTTGAGACGTGTTGTTTGTGGTGGAAAGATCTACATGTTTATAAAAAACTTTGATGTACAATGATAACGGAGGTGCTGATATGAGATTAGATATACGAAAATGGGGTAATTCAAAAGCTATCCGTTTGCCAAAGAAATTGCTAAAGGAGTGGGATCGTGAACCGGTGGCATTTGATGCCGAAGTAAAAGTCCAGTGGTTGATATTGACTC
>NZ_CAQLEL010000145.1:0-68956 GCF_948826705.1 uncultured Ligilactobacillus sp. | reverse complement strand
TGCCACAAACATTTGATCCAAATAACGTAACACTTTTACAAAAACGAGATGGGAGTATTCCAGAAAAGCATGCGATCTTGACGATCCAAGAGATCATGCAAAATTCAAAAGTCATGCAACTTGGTAAGTATGAAGCTATGGATGGCTTAGAAAAGAAGTTCGATGTCTTCGTTAAAGGTGGCGGGGCTTACTGGGTAGATGAAACTCAAAAGATCCCAACGGCCAAGAGCGAATGGAAGACAGTCGAAATGCGAGCTAAGAAGTTGGCTGTTATCTTGCCTGTATCTGATGAATACCTCAAATGGGGTATGAGTAATTTCTTTGAATTCATGAAACCTAAGATCGCTGAAGCCTTTTATAAGAAATTTGATGAAGCTGTTTTGTTGGGAAAGAATAACCCGTTCAAACAATCGTTGGCACGTTCGATCGCTACTGCTGGGACAAACATCACTGGTTCGATCGATTATGATACTATCTTAGATCTTGAAGATAAGTTATATGACAATAATATTGAGCCAAATGCCTTTATTTCCAAGGTGCAAAACCATTCAGCCTTACGCAAAGCGGTCAAGACTGAAAACGGTGTGGCAACATCATTATATGATCGGGCAAATGGAACGATCGACGGAATCACGACCGTAAATCTAAAGTCGGATGCAATGCCTAAGGGATCTTTGATCGCTGGGGACTTTAATTACTTGTACTACGGTATTCCAGCAGGCTTAGAGTACTCTGTATCTGACCAAGCACAATTATCTACGTTGACTAACGAAGACGGCACACCTATCAACTTGTTTGAACAAGGTATGAAAGCTTTACGTGTAACAATGCACGTAGCTGCTTTAGTAGTCAAAGATGAAGCATTTGCAGGCTTGAATATGACAACAGACGATAACGTCTTTGAAACGATGCCAGGTCATGGGACAAACTCCACTGATCCTGATGCAGTGAAGAATACTAAGAAAGCCAAAGCTAAATCTCAAGAATAGGTGATGTAAATGTCAGAGGGAACAATGAAAGTGACTAACACGGTCAAGCTTCTGGCAGGGATCACAGATAATGAACAAGATGATGTCATCTTAGCTTTAGAAGAGATGACACGTAATCAGCTTTCAATGATGGTTGACGAGACCTCAGTACCACCACCATTGGAAGCTGTGGTATTACCTGTGACGCTTGCCAGATTTAACCGTCTTGGGAATGAAGGGATGCAGTCTTATAGCCAAGAAGGAGAAAGCATCACTTATCCTGCAAGCGATTTTGATGAGTATACAAACGTGATCGAGCGTTACAATTCTGAAAAAAATTCAGAAAAAAAGCGTGGAAAGATCGTGTTTTTTACTGAAGATAAGGCTGGTGATAGTGATGCGGTTCAATAAGCGAGCGCTTTTTATAAAAAATGCTCTTAACGGCGAAACATTACCTGTCAATGTAACATCAATGGGAGCGCAACAACAGCAGTTAGTTTTTGGCAATGTCAAGCAAGAACGAGTGATCGCTCGTTTTCAGCGTCCTGTGATCGTTAGGACGGGCTATTTTGTTGTTGATGATAAAGCATATCAGATCACTATGAACATCACGTCAGAACGGCGTACAGCGCTTTATGGAGTTGAGTATCATGGCAGGTTATAAAGTAGAATTAAAAGGGACTGATGAGTTAGTTAGCGCTTTGATGTCTAATAAAAAAATGACTCAAGTAAGAGAAGTGGTAAAGGGTTCGACGATCAACATTGCTCGCCAAAGTCAACAGCTTGTTCCTGTTGGTTGGGGTAAAAGATACCCTGCTAATACTAAAGCACCTAAAGGTTATCGTGGTGGTACGTTAAAACGTAGTATGACGCAAACGATCAGTAATGGTGGTCTGGAGGGTAAAGTTATGTATGATACGGCTTACGCAGCTTATCAAGAATACGGCACACGTAAACTTCCTGCGCGCCACTACATCAAGAAACCTTTTGAGAGCGAAAAAGAAGTGTTTATCTCGAAAATGAAAGGGTTGGTTAAATAATGGACCCATATCAAGAAATTTTTGAGAAGATCATAGAATTATCAAATGAATCAGGATATGCGACTTTTGACTATTTACCAGATGAAAGTCAAGCATATCCTTTCGTTTATGTCGGTTATCAACAAAATATCGATAGGATCACTAAAACTCGATTTTTAGGTAAAACGCATATTCAACTTGATGTGTATGCAGAGCATAATCGACGTTTTGAAGTGTCAAGGATCTTGAATGATCTGCTAAATGTGATCCAACACAACAGACGAACTGAGCACTATAACTATACTGTTGTAAACAGTGAAAGTCAGTTGATGGGAGATAATACGACGGATATTCCGTTGATCCATGGGATTTTAGAGTTAGAAATTCAATACAGTTAATAGGAGTGTGACTAAACATGGCAGAAAATATTAAAACATTACATGGGAAAGATACATTTCTCTTTGTTCGCAAGTTAAAAGATGCTAAGACGAGTGAAGGTAAGTTGATCCCATTTCAAACGTCGTTAAGCTTTGGACCTAGTCGGGACTCAGATACGACACAAACAAAGTCAGGCCCAGTAACAACTGCAGGCGGTATCGAAACAGATCTAAGTGTGGAGTTTATCAATAACACATCTGCGATCGTAGATGCTTTACAAGATAGTTTGTTTGATGGTGACAAGTTAGAGTTTTGGATCATTTATACAGGGCGAAAGAACGCACAAGGACAGTATTTCTCGTTCTATGGTCGTGCGATCGTGTCAGAAGATAGCAACGATAATGATGCGGATGATCTATCAACTCGTGAAGTGTCATTTGGCGTTGATGGTACACCAAAACGAGGGTGGACCACATTGCCACAATCTGCTCAAGAAGCTATCGAATATGTTTACCGTGGCTTAGAAGCTTTAGGCGATAAAGAAACTACTGGTACAGCTTGGAAAGATGCTGATGCTGGAATCAATTCGGAGGAATAAAAGATGATTTTAAAAATTAATGAAAAAGATGTTGAATTAAAATTTGGAGTTCGTTTTGTACGTGAATTAGATAAAGTTGGTGGTGTAGATACTGGTAACTTTAATATGGGAATGGCATTAACTAAAGCTATTCCAGCGTTACAAGCGTATGATCCTGTTGCTTTAAGCAATGTCATCTACGCAGCTTCTTATGGAAATTCGCCTCGACCGGGTATGACAGAAATTGATGATTTCTTAGATAACTACGATAAGATCGAAAAGCTATTTGATGATGTCACAAAAGAAATGCTACATGCTAATGTCGTAAAAATAGCAGCAAAAAACCTAATGACCGAGAAAGCCAAACCGGAGATCAAGAATACCACGAAATAATGCTCAATTCTTTGGCTTATCTCGGTTTTTCTGACATTAGAAAAATTGAAGATATGACGTTTGCTGAGTACAATTTGCGGATTGAAGCGTATCAACTCAAGCAGATCAAAGAACAAGAAAAGTTGGCTTTGTTAGCGTGGTTTAATCAATCGGTTCAAGCTACGACAGGCAACGCTAAGCATCCTAAACCGAAATATCGAAAGTTTACTGATTTCTTCGATAGTTTAGAGATGATAGATGAATTACGTGATGAATTTGAATTGGACTATCAACCACGCACACAAAAGGTCAAAGATAAAAAACGTCGTGATCTGATCAATGCTAGATTAGCAGAATTTGAAATGATGAGGAGGGGAAGTCATGGCGCAGAGTTATAGTGTTACTGCTGTTTTAAGTGCTGTTGATCGTGGCTTTTCTTCTACAATGGATAAGGCTGCAACAGCAACAAAGTCGTTAGGTAGTACAGTTCAAGAAAAGATGGGCGGTATCGGAAAAGCTGTAACAATTGCGGGTGCTGCAACTACTGCAATGGGTGTTAGTGCTTTAAAGAGTTATGGATCTTTTAAACAATCATTAAACCAAGCAGCAGTCATTGCTGGTGGTACGGCTAAAGATATTGATGGTTTGGCTGATGTAGCTAACAGAATGGGTGCAGAATTGCCGTTAAGTGCGCAAGATGCTGCAGACGCTATGGTGGCTATGGCTCGTGATGGTGCTTCTATTGGTACGATCAAGAAAGAATTTCCTGCGATTGCTAAGGCTGCAACTGCTGCTGGAGCAGATCTTCAAACAACTGCCTCTGTTGTTCAACAATCGATGAACATTTGGGGAGATAGCTTAAAGTCACCAGAGCAAGCAGCGGGCATTTTGGTTTCAACTGCTAATATGTCCAACGCTTCGATTGAAAGTATGCAACAAGCTCTTGCTACAATGGGACCAACGGCAACCATGACTGGCATGGACATGCAGACTGTTGCTACGGCTATTGGTTTATTGACTAATAAAGGTTTTAGTGCAGCACAAGCATCTGATGACTTGAATCATGCAATTCTGCAAATGGCAGCTCCATCAAAAGTTGCTAAGGGTGCAATGGAAGACCTGGGTATTTCTTATCGTGATGCCGAAGGAAATATGAAGCCATTTCCACAGATTTTATCTGAAGTAGCGGAGAAAACAGATGGCTTAGGCAAGGCACAAAAAGATGCAGCATTAAAAGCATTGTTTGGGACTGCTGGTATGAAAGCTATCTTGCCATTATTAGATTCGGTTAAGGATAAGACAGGCAATACTGCTACGAGTTGGGATGCTTTCACTAAGGCAATGGATGAAGCCGCGGGAACAACTGAAAAAGCAAATAAAACACTTAACAAACAAGCTGTTGAAATGCAGAAAAATGTCGGTTCAAAGATTGAGCAATTAGGTGGTAACTGGGAATCTTTGCGTAATAAAGCAATGGATTCGCAAAGCAAGGTTACAGGTTCTATGCTTGATATGGCTAATACTGCTTTAGATTGGGCTGGGAAATCTGATTCATCTACTGCTAAAGTTATACGTGGTTTTATAGGCCTTAGTCCTGCTATTGGACCAGCAATGACTGCTGCCGGTGGCTTTCTAACAAATGCTCAAAAAATTGGCAATGTTGCAGGAAGTGCAGTTAAAGGACTTGGAAAATTGGGAAGTGGTGCAGTTAATCTAGCCTCTAAAATGACAGGTATAAATTTACCTGCTAAAAATTTGAGTAGTAGTTTGGATAAAACTGGGGGTAGTGCAGGTAAGGCAACGTCTGGTTTAAATCAAGTATCCAAAGCGAGTTCAAGTGTTGATGCTCCTGCTCGTGCTTCTTCAACTTCATTATTAGCGATAGGTACTGCTGCATTAAAAATTGGCGTAGGAATAGGTGTTGCTACTGCTGGAATGGCGGCGTTAGTTTTTGCAATTGCCCAGTTATCTAAAGAAGGGATGCAAGGCATTATCACTCTTGGAGCTGTGACAGTTGCGATTGGGGCTTTAGCAGGTGTCTTCGCATTACTTGGACCACCGTTGACCGCTGGAGCTGTCGGCATTGGTGTTTTTGGGGCTGCAGTATTAGGTATCGGTATAGGTATTGGTGCTGCAACAGCTGGTATCGCAGCTTTGATCACAGCGCTTAATAACTTCAATATGACTGGTGCGCAAGTAGTGGCTATTTTAAGTGCGATCGGAACAGGATTTGCGATGATGATCACTAATTTCTTAGGAACATTAGCTGAAAATATGCCTAAGATCGCTCTGTCATTTGTTCAAATGTTTATTACCATTCAACAAACAGTATTGGCACATTTGCCAGAAATGATTTCGAATGGTATTAAAATTATTTTGGCTTTGCTTGATGGATTGACACAAGGAATTCCACAGATTGTAGCGAAAATAACAGAAATGATGATAGCCATATTTGATGCTATTGGAAATAACGCACCACAGATCGTTGCTTCATTTGCTGCTATGTGTGGACAATTATTAGCAGCCATGGTCGAGATTTCACCTCTTGTATTACAGGTGTTGGTAGCTGCTTTAGTTGGTATGCTTGTAGCTGGTGCAACCTTTGCGGGTAAATTTCAAGATTTAGGTGGTGTCCTTTTTAATGCTCTTAAAGCCGGATTAACTGGCAAAAAGTATGATGTTGTTGGAGAAGCAACCAAAATCATTCAATCAGCTGGTCAAGAAGCTTCAAAGAATGGTATTGCTGCTTTTGATGCTGCAGGTGGTAATTCTGCTATTTCATCTTTAAAGGCCCTTGGAAATAAAAAAGGTGAGCATAAATCTAAGGGAGCTGATTTAGCCAATGCCGCAGCCGAGGGAATAAAGTCCAAGAATGGAACAGTAAAAAATGCTGGTAGTGACATAGGACGTGCTGGAGCTGATGGTGTTAAGTCTAAGACTGGCGATGCTAGAAACTCTGGCTCAGATCTAGGTAAAGCTGGCGCTGATGGTGCACGTTCTCAACGTGGTGCATTTAACTCGGCAGGTAGTTTTATTGCAGACGGGTTATCAGCTGGTATTAATGCAATGAGTGGAAATGTGATGGGTGTTGCTGCTAGTTTAGCTTCAAAAGCAGCAAGTGCGATTAAAGCAGCGTTAAAGATTCATTCACCATCTCGAGTTACAAAAGAATTTGGTATGTATTTCGGATTAGGTTTCATTAACGGAATTTCTGGAATGGAAGCTAAAACGAAAAAGACTGCTGAAAATCTAGCACAAGCATCAATGTTTAGCATTCCACCAGTTAATACGCATGACTTTGTTAATTCGATTGCAGCGATGAATGGTCAATTAACTGGTAGTATCAGTGGCGATTTGACGCGTGAACTATCGATCAATCAGCAATCTGCTTACATCAATGTTTCACTTGGTGGCACTGATTATAGCGCATTTGTTGAGGATATTAGTCGTGAACAAGGATCGCAAGCTAGTTTGACTCGTAACTATAAATTCTAAACAAAAAGGAGGACGACAAGCGCCCCCCTTTGAAATTCAGTTCGTTTGTGCTATCATTAACGTGTAGTTAAGGAATTACACGATAGCTGGGTCATGCTATCAAACGGAACTTTCGGTGTTTCGACCCGAGCACATGGCCGTGTGCTCATAGCAAACACCGTAGACAAAAATTGGGATAAAAAAATCACCCGTTTCGTCGGTATTTGCACATGAGGGACATGCGCAATCTCAATTATAGCAAAAATCAAAGTCAGTTGATACTCATATCTTGATGTATCCGCTGGCTTTTTTGTATGGAGGAATTAATCATGTACGATTTTAGAGATTTACAACCACGGGCAGAGCCTAGCTCATCTTTGCCACTTGAAGCGATCTGTTATGCGGGTAAATGGCTAGACCAAGAGATACCAGAATTTGAGACGTTAGTAGTTGAAGGTCGAGCTGGTTTTGAACGTCAAATAAACGCTCCTGATCGCGTTGGAGATGGTAGTCTATATCTTAACTCACGTATCAAGGAACGAAAAATCACAGTTACTTTTAGATTGCTATGTAATACGATTGAGCGATATAACAAATCACTAGCTAAGTTAAATCAATTAACGTATGCTACTAATGTTGAAGTTAAGTTTGCTGATGAACAGGATTATCACTATATCGGAACGATTGAAAGTATCAGTTTAGATAAGCCATTATTTAGTACGACTGGAAAAATCGAGATCGTTTGCGCTGATCCATACAAGTACAGCACAGCTAAAACAATTAATTTTACTGGGACATCGATAAACGTCTTAGATATTGAACTTAGCTATCCTCAAACACCAAAGCTCATTGAATTCACACCAAATGAAGCTATTTCTAAGTTTGAAATGCGAACAAATGATTCTAAAGTATTTACTTTCAATGAATCGATTGGGGCAGGAACCAAATTAACAATCGATTTTACAAAATTGACGGTTAAGCTCAATACTGTTCAACATTTGATGGGTTTGAAACTATCATCTAATTTTAGTGATTTCTATATTCGAAATGGTACAGTAATCACACTCAATGCTAGAGGATATTTTAAAATGATTTACGAGGTGAAACGCTTATGATCATGTATCTACTTGATAAACAACAAAATATTATCAAAGCGATCTCTGATGGTATCATTGAAGCTAAGATGACAGAAGAGATCAATGCTGCGGATAAGTTGTCGTTCAGTTTGGTTCAAAATAAGCGTCTAGCAAGTAACATCTATTACGTCTGCATTCCTTCAACTCGTGGGAATGCTTTTTTGATGTTCAAAATTATCTCTGAAAGTGTTAAAGATGATCGTATTGAATATACATGTATTGAGTCGGCTTATGATGAGTTGAAGAGCTATGCGTATATCAAAGACTTGCGACCACAAGATAAAACAGCTGGTGAAATGTTGCAGATCGCTTTAGCTGGAACACGCTGGGAAACTGGTTATCTAGCTGGAACGACACGTAAGCGAACAAATTTTTACTATATTTCGACACTTGAAGCTATTCAAAAGATTGTTGAAGTGTTTAAAGTCGAGCTGACATTTTCGGTCGTGATCGATCCGCTAACAAATAGGATCACACGTCGACAAGCGAACTTATATGATCAACAAGGAGAACGCACCGGCAAACGTTTCGAGTACGGCTCTAACTTGCTTAGTGTTATTCGTGAAGAGTCAAGTGAAGACCTTGTTACGGCGCTTGTAGGACGTGGTAAAGGCGAACAGCTAGATGATGGGAATGATGACACCGTAGATGGCTATGGACGACGTATCATGTTCACAGACGTTGTTTGGAGCAAGGCTAAAGGCAATCCTACCGATAAGCCTGCAGGACAAGAATACGTTGAAGATAAAGAAGCTACTAAACTTTATGGTTTTGATGACGGTAAGCCTAGAATTGGGATCGCTGTTTTTGAAGACATTGACGATGTGAACCAACTTATTAACGCAACGTGGTCCGCTTTGCAGGTTGCTAAACGACCTAAAGTATCTTTTAAGGCGAGTGCGCTTGATGTTGGTGATCTTGGACTTGGCGATACTGTGGCGATTATCAGGCATGAGTTAGGCATTGAATACTTTACTCGTGTATACAAAGTTGAACATGACTTGTTAGACAAAAATAACAATGTGATCGAGCTGGGGGATGACTTTAGCGAGAAAAGTTTGACTAACTATGTTGCGTCAGTTAAAGAAGCGCAAGAAGAAACGTCACGAGTGGCGAATATCGCTTTGACTTCTGCTAACGGTAAGAACAAGAATTTTTATTCTAATGTCAAACCAACGATTGCAGCTGAGGGAGATAATCTTTTTCTTGATCTAGGTAATGGCGGAACCGAATACTATGTTTGGCGTAACGGTAATTGGGAACTTATCTTAAGTACTGTTGAGCTTAGCACTACAAAAGAAGCGGTAAATCAAGCACTTAATGATATTGAAGAGGTAAGATCACAAGCAAATCAAGCGTATAACAATGCTGAGAATGCTAAGTCTGTCGCAGATAGCATATATCAAAGCTTTATGGCTACACAGGTGAGTCTGTCAACACAAATAAGCGATGTTGACATAAAGGCTCAAGAAGCGCTTGAGAATGCTAAAAATCTTAATAAAACATATATAGATTTTGAAAATGCAATCAATGGAAAAATAGATGAATCAACGTCTGAAACAGCAAGAATGATCGCACAAGTTTCAAACAGCACTAGAGAATTATCTGATGAAGCTAAGCAACAGCAAAAAGCGATCGCAAATTTGATTACGAGTGTTGATGGTGTTAAAGGACAATATGCGACTTTAGATGGGCGTGTTACGCAATTTAATGCGGGGATCGACGGATTAAATGCTCAATTAAGAGATGCTAAAGGACAGTTGGTAGCAATCAAAGTAACAGCTGATGGAACTGCTACTAACTTAGCTAACGCACAGGGAGATATTGCTAGCGTAAGAGCTAAAGCTAATCTACTCGAGCAACAAATGCTGGGAAAAGTTGGCAATGACATGTTCGAGAGTTTTAAGTCTAGTACGGCTAAGGAATTAAGCAGTAAATTAACGGCATCTGATTTAAATGGGTATGTCAAGTCAACCGAATTTGTTCAGACGGCGAATGGTATTCGAGCAAGTGTATCAGCTGTTGATGATAAACTTAATAATCTGAATATCGGTGGAGCCAATCTAATACCTAATTCAAATGCAAGTGAAATAGGGGCAGTTGCATGGACTGGAAGTCGCCTATTCACACATCCATTTTATTTTAATGGTACTAAAAATATGTTTAATGTTGATAATTCAACTACCCTAATTACCCCTGCTGTTAGTCAGCGATTTGCAATCAAGCCTAATACGCAATATACACTTAGTTATGTTGGTTTTATGTCTACGAACAGTGAAAACTATAATATCTTCTTACGGGGCAGGAAAGGTAATGTCGAGAAAGGATCACAATTTATTCAAGGTGGTAGATTGTCTGCAGCAGGAGCAGAGTATAAACATGTTACATTTACAACTGGTGACATCGACAATGCTGAGCTTGCATTTAACATAGGTGGTTCTACTAACGGTAGCGTTGCTAATTTCTTTTTTAATGAAGTTATGTTGGTAGAAGGAAATAAGGATTTAAGATGGAGTCCAGCGCCTAAGGATGCCGAAAATAGATATGCTAGTTTAAATATTGAAGTTGATAAGATTAATGCCGTTGTTGCAAATAAGGCAGATAGATCATATGTGGAGCAGCGTGCTAATGAAATTATTTCTACGGTATCTGGTAAAGCTGATTGGTCTTATGTAAATCAAAAAGCTAATGAGATCAACAGTGTAGTAGCTAACAAAGCAGATATAGCGTATGTGAACCAAAAAGCTGATCAATGGCAGTTAGAACTAACTAACTTAGCCATTGGTGGAACTAACTTACTAGAAAAAACGAGTTCAGAAATGGAAATTATTTTAGCACCCACAGTAGGTTATCAAGAAGGTGTTAGATATAATACGACTAAAAATATTGACAAAGATACGTATACACTATCTTTTGAGGCTAAAGCATATTATAGTGGGCAAAAGATAGCCAACTATTTTTGGTATGGTGATCTTGGTGGAAATAATACCGTCGAGCGTGTGATCGAGTCTAATGGCGTAGAGCGCACCAATCCATTGGACGGCTTTTGGGAAGTCACATTGACAAATTCTTGGAAACGCTACTGGATCACTTACAAGGTGAGACCAGAAGAATTTAAAAAATCTGTGATCGTTGGACGTAGGTTTGTTGGCTCATCTCCTAAGCCTCAAGGAAACGTGTTTATTCGCAACGTGAAGCTCGAGCAAGGAAGCAAGCCAACAGATTATTCACCAGCACCAGAAGACACAACTGTGGCAATCACAGCAGTAAAAAATGAATTAAATACTGCTATCAATTTACGTGTTCAGAAAAATGAATTACTATCACAGATTAACTTGCAAGCTGGACATACCCTTATTCAGTCTAACAAAATCTATCTTGATGCTGAAACAGTAGCATTTAGCGGTAGGGCCTTTATTCCAAGTGCTGCGATTACTGAACTAAATGCTGATAAGATAACGGCAGGAACACTCAACGCTGCTAGAGTTAATATTATTAACCTAGATGTTAGAAATATAACGGGTGATAAAACAGAATTTGTGCGGTCATTTTGGCGTAGCGCTTATGGTAATTATGTCAATATTGATTATAGCGGGATGCGTGTCACTTATGGAAATACTACAACAAAATTTGATAGTAGTGGAATGACGATCAAAGCTGTTGGTGAGTCTATCGGAGGGATTGGTTGGCAAGGAATGAAAGGAATGCCTCCTAATTATCAGGGGCTTACATTTTGGCTCGATGGTGGTGGTGATTATATGGCTTGGGCCGCCAGAGATAATGGAAATTATAATATGAATCCATTAGTAAAAATGGCTTGGTATCGGAATGAATGGCGCCCAAATGATACCAATTTAGGATTTAATTTTAATGATCCTGTTACGTTAAATGATCTTGTATATCCGTCAGGAAAACCAAGTGATGGAATGGCACTAAAGTTTTTCACGACTAGATACAATGGACATAGTTATCCAACTATTGGCTCAGCTTCGATGAAGGCAGGGATAATGTTTGGTGATTGGGATCTATTCTTTTTATTTAACAATAAAGTATATCCACTTGATGGAATGAAGATACCACGTGAGATCAATAGCGATGGAACGGTTAATAAGTGGAGTAGTGTCAACTATTAATTTTAGGAGGATAAGATGAATACAGTAACATTTAAAAATGGCGAGTTATCAATTATCAAGAATTTTTTAAATGGCGTTAAAGTCAGTGGAAAAGCTAGTCGTGGTCGATCAAAGTTATTAAAACTTTTGGCTAAAAAAGAACAAGAGTTGAATGATGATTTAAATGATGTGCGTAAACCGTATTTAATTCTTGGTGATAATGGCGAACCGCTGATTGAAAATAATAACGTTAAATTTAAAGATAAAGAAGCTAGAGAAAAAGCAACAGCTGATATCGTTGAATTATTTGATGAAAAAGCTGTGATCGATATCACAGAATACCATGATAAATTATATGCTTTGTATAATGCATTGAATGAATATGAGTATGATTTATCTGGTGATGATGCCAACGCATATGATTTATTGCTAGATGAATTGGAAAAAATCAAGGAGGACAAATAATATGTTAAAAAAAGAAAAAACACTCAATTTAACGGGACGATCATTGATCAATGGTACTGATGTAGTACGTTTCGATGCTCGATTGTCGTCAACTGGTGGCACTACAACAATCAACACGTACGTTAATAATCAAGAACTTTATGAAAAAAATCGGCGTGAAGTACGTAAAGATATGAATGATTTTCGGCAATATGTATTTGATCAAGAAGATGAATTGTTTGATGATGTGAAAACAGATGAATCAGATACAACGACCACAGAATAATTCATGGTGCTGGGCGGGAGCGGTGGAGAAAGGATATAACCATGATCAAAAATTTAAAAAAGAATCGTTTTTGGCTATTTAAAGCGTTGGAGACTTATGCTCTGGCGCTTTATTTTATTGTCAAACGCAGTTCAGGGATCTTTAGTTTAGACGGGTATGGGTATCTTGAAGTTTTAGATGATCCACCGTTTATTTTTTTACTTGCAGCAGTAGGAACGGTGACTTTGGTCTACGCTTTATGGGATATTAAACATCTGTTTTATCGACCTGTGATGACAGGACTATTAACAGGAGTATGGCTGTTATTTTTCTTGTCATTTGCGATCACAGATGCACTAGTCGGCGTCTATATTGGTTTCCCCGGAATTTTTGCGTTTTTCGTCTTGACGGAAATGGTGACTGAGATTTTTGCGAAAGGGTGGTAAGATGAGCGACCAAGTACTTGTGGCCGTGATCAGTGCTTTGGGATCTGCCTTAGTCGCATGGATCACGGCACACGAGAACAATAGACAAAAAGTGGATAAGCTCGAAAAGAAAAGTGAGTTAGAGAAATTACAAGAGGAAAACACTCGCTTAAAAGAAGAATTGGAAAGGAAGAATCGTGATGAAAGTAGCAAATGATGTGATCGATTGGTTGATCTCAAGTGGTGCTTTAGTAAGTTTTATTGCTTTTGCTTGGGCTTATGTAAAACCTTGGCTTGAAGCTAAAGTGAAGACTAATGAAGCTAAACAATCAGCTTTAGCGTGGGAGTTATTAGAAAAAGTTGCTACAACTGCAGTAGAATCATTAGTCAGCCAAAACTTGGACGGTAAGACTAAATTTGATCTAGCAACAAAAAATGTCCAAATGGCTATGCAATCGGCAGGATTTAAAGTTAATGATGAAGCTGCACAAACAGCAGTACAATCAGCTTACGAAAAATCAGAATTAACACCAACAGTAGAAATTAAGGAGGACAAATAACATGGTTAATTTAGTAGCAGATGTTGCATCTTATCAACCAGATACACTAGCGTTTTTTCAAGCAATGAAAAATGCAGGCGTTAAAGCGGTAATTGTCAAGATCACGCAAGGTTCTAATCCGGGGGATGCTTATGTCAATCCTAAAGCACGTAATCAAATCAAATATGCTCGGCAAGTAGGTTTGCTAGTCCATGCTTACCATTATGCTAAATTCCATGGTGTGGCAGACGCTAAAGCAGAAGCAGCATGGTTTGTAAAAAACGCTCGTGATCATGGTATTGGACCAGAAAGTGTAATGGCACTTGATGTTGAAGACAAAGTGCATAAGTATGATGTAACTGAAGATAGCAATGCGTTCTTACAGTATGTTAAAGACGCTGGCTATCCTAATGTTGATTTATATACTGGTGCAAGTTGGATCTGGGCTAAACGTGTCGACCGTAACCGATTGATCGCCAAAAATTTATGGATCGCATCTTATGGTGTGAGTCAACCAGGTGTCGATAATGTTGGTACTTGGCAATTTAGAAGTGATTATCCCGTTGGAGGCGAAAGAATTGACATGAGCTATGATTTTAGCGGTTTCTACACTAATGCTAAAGTTACAGCTAACTCATCTAGCGTTATCAATACACCTGCACCACAACCAATCGCAGTGCCTAATAAGTGGGTCGATACGCTTGGTGCTACTTGGCACAAAGAAGATGGAACATTCACGTCTAATACAGCAATCAACTTGCGTTGGGGTGCTACATTGCAATCTAGCAAGTTAGCTGAGCTTCCAGCAGGCAGCGAAGTTAAATATGATGCATACTCTATCAGTAACGGCTTTGTATGGATCAGACAGCCACGAGGTAATGGGCAGTACGCTTATTTGGCTACAGGACGTGCATATGACGGTAAGCGTCTTGATAGTTGGGGTTCGTTCAAATAACGGAGGTACTTATGAGACGAGTATCTATTAATGATCAGATCCAGAAAGCTCGTGACACTAGTCGTGTGTACGAGCTTTCTTTGTTTGACGATAAAACTGCTGTTAAATTGACTGATGGTGATAATGTGACCGTTAAGATCGGAAATCGTATCGGATATTTAGCAGATATTGAATGTGACGTAAAGAATGGATCAGTATTACTTGATAGTACAAAACTTGCAGAATTTCCAGCTGATAAGTATCGCTTAGAAATTTGGATTGAAAAGGAAGATCGAAAGTATATCTATCCTGATAAAGATCAGATCTTACTAACTTTGACTGATAATTTAATGGACGTCAAAGGAAATTTGATCAATGCGATCACGATTGAACAACTCAGAAAAGAAATCGCTGAAAGTGGCAGTGCTGGCATTCCTGTTGCTGGTAAAGACGGTGCTCAGGGGCCTAAAGGTGATAAGGGTGATCCTGGCCCTGCTGGTGAACGTGGACCGGCTGGCAAAGACGGTCAAAATGGTCATGACGGAAAAGATGGAAAGTCAGCCTATCAAATTTGGTTAGATCTCGGGAATACGGGATCGGAGCAGGACTTTATTAACAGCCTAAAACCTAAATCAGATGAAGACAACAAGGGTGAAGTACGACATGCACCGACCGCATGGACGTTAGATCGTAGCACTACGCCTTGGACCATCTGGTTTGATAACGGTTGTGGCTTACAGTTATCAGAATATGCAACAACTGGCACTGTGTATGGCTATGGTTTCTTAGGGAGCACAGAGTCTACCACTTTTAATGATTGGCCACTCGTGACAAATATAGTGAAAGCGTCACGAGGATTGATCACGATCGATAAATTCAAGAAGCAGAATGGTGGTTTTGATTACTGGTCACCAACGGCTAAAGTGATTAAGCCACTTCAAGATGCTTCAAAATTCGACTGGTCTAACGCTTTTGGTGATGAAGGGACTAACAGCGAATCTTTTGGACGAAAACCAGTCTTTGCCCGAGTGATGTATGAACTTGGTATCTGGTCTGATGCAGATGTCTTAAGTCTTGGTGCAGTTAGAAAGGAAGTTTAAAACATGGCTATCTATTATATGTATGATGCGGTAACACGGCAGTTTATCGGTGAAGTGCAAGCACCTAACCAACCAGTGAACTCAACTGAGTTGCCACCAGTTCGAAATTTTAATGACAAAACGTACAATCTCCAAGATCCTATTTGGGATGGCGAAAAGTGGACGGGGTCAAATAAAGAACTTGATCTTTTAGACCTGATTGAAGCCTTAACAATTCAGCTTGGACAATATGAAGCACGTTTGGCTGTTTCGGAAGCACGTTTGGCTACTTTGGAAGGCGGTGACACAGAAAATGTATAATGTATGTAAAGCAATGCACAAGCTAGGGTTATCTATCAAGAAGTTTGTGAAGATGAAATCTATCACGAAAGAACAATACGAAGAAATTACTGGCAAAAAATATGAATAGCTAACTTAAGCGCCTCGCTCGATTTTTCGGGCGGGGCGCTTTTTTGTGTTCAATTATATAAAATTGTCTGTTTTGATATGAAAATAACCGGCAAGTCAGTCAAAAAGTCAGTCACGATTACTCACTAGGTTGTGAAGTGCTGATATATAAGACTTTTTAGATTTATGACTAAATTTATCTTATTTTTCTTAAAAAAATAAAAGTAACTCTTTAAATATAAAAAAATCGCTCCTGTTAAAGGAACGATCTTACTTTAAAGTTGAGATCTGAAAGCCAATAATTCAGCTGATAAAACATAAGGTGCTTGTTGTAATTCAGTAATATTTTTACAGCCTACTAATAGCATGATCTGCGCCAACTGTTGTTTGAGGTCTTCGATCAATGAGATCAAGCCTGTAGTGCCTTCTTTTAAGAGAGTGTGTAAGAATAAACCTGAGATACCCACATTATCTGCCCCAAGTGCGATACATTTGGCGATATCTAAGGCATTTCTGATCCCACCAGAAGCAGTAAAAGAAAAATCAGCTTTATAGGGTTGAGCTGCTAGTAAGACCTCGGCTGTCGTCAAGCCAAGATCAGTCAAAAAGTGATACTCTTTTTGTTTACGGCGCTCATTTTCGATCGCAATAAAATTAGTCCCACCTTTTCCTGAAAGGTCGACATACTTGACGTGACATTGCTTTAACTTGGCCAAAGCAAACGGTGAGATCCCACCGCCAACTTCCTTAACGATCACAGGTACATCTAAATTTTGTGTGACATGCTTTAAATTTTCTAACCAGTAAAATTTACGATCACCTTCAGGCATAACTAATTCTTGTGCAGCATTTAAATGTAATTCCAAGGCATCGGCGGAAAGCATGGCGATCGCTTTTTGACAATTTTCTAAGGGATGATCAGCACCAAGATTACCGATCACCATGTTTTCTTTGAGCTGAGCCCGTAAAGTTGTAAAACCTTGGGCATATTTAGGTGATTTGAGTCCGACACTTTGTGAACCTGTTGCCATAGCTAGACCGGTCTTGTTTGCAACATAGGCTAATTTTTCATTTATTTTGTCAGTTTGTGGACTCCCGCCAGTCATTGCATTGATAAAGAAAGGATAAGCTACTTGTTTTCCAGCCAATGTAGTCGTGAGCGTGATCTCATCAAGTCCAAGTTCTGGTAAGGTCGCAGGCAAGAGCCTAACTTGATCTAAACCATTATCAGCAAGGGGGCGATATTGTTTTTCAGCGATAAAAACATGTTCATCTTTACGGTGTGCATGGATATCCATTGGCTCAGCTCCTTTCTAAAGTATAGTAAATATTGAAGGGAAGTGGAGTGATTCCCGCCTGTTCCCAACTGCTTAAGAGTTCATCTAGTGGTCGCTCTTTAGCTAAAATAGCGATCCCACAATCCCCACCACCAGCACCTGAAGTTTTAGCTTGGCCACCAAATTTTTGAGCTAAGGTGATCAGCTGGTGTAATTTAGGGGTCTCAATGGTCACTTGGGAAAATGTTTCAAGTGAGCGCAATAATTCGCGATCACAGGCAAGCTGGTGCATGATCATTTCCAGATCTTGTTGTTTGAAAGCTGCGATCATCTGGGAAACACAGAGCGCACTTTGTTCTAGAAAATAGTCATATTTGCGTTGGCGTTCTTCTTTTGAGAGTGCAACTTCATTGACTAGATTGGAAGTTGAAGCAGGTGAACCAGTCCAACCGATCAAAAGTTGCAATCGTGGTGGTGCCTTTAAGGGTTCGATCTGTAGCTTAGGCCAAGCAAGTTTTAATAATTCGGTCAGGGAATGGTCTTTTAAAGCTTGGAGCAACCATGAACGATCAAAGGAATGATAGGCGATCCAGCCTCCAAAACTACTAGCTGCAATGTCACCTAGCGAACCATTTTTTTGAACAAGATAATGTGCGCTGGCTGCGAGCTTGAAGATCTCAAGTGGAGTCAAAGTTAATTTGTAGTAGGCAACTAGTGCTTTGACTGTGGCAACAGTAACTGCTGCCGAAGAACCAAGGCCATATTTTTTGCCATCGGGGCTATCTAGATCGCTATCAATTTGTAATTTGAAGGTCGATAGCTGACAATTTTGTTCTTTAGCATAGCGTTCAGTCAGTTCGATCGCTTTGAGGACATAGGCAAATTTTGAGGTCGCCTGGGTCGTTTGCAGTTGATCATTTTCACGTGTCCAATAGATATCTTGACCTAGCAATTGCTTTGAGGACACTAGACCTTGCTTTGCTTGGCTGATAGTGGCATAAACGAATTGATCGACTGCAATCAAAATAGCCGGTTGTCCAGGTTCAACAACGGCATATTCACCAGCAATATAGAGTTTTCCTGGAGCTTTTACAGTAGGCAAAAAATCAATTCCTTTCCGAATTTTTAATTTCTAAGATCCGTGCACCTGGACCAGGTGAGGCGACTAAAAGCTGTTTGCTCGAGAATTCTTGACTTAATGAATCTACGATGGCTTCAAGATCTTTTCCTTGGCAGATGACCTTGACGTTAGGGCCAGCATCCATCGTGTAGTAACACTCTAGCCCTTGATCACGCAATTGCTCGACAAGTTGCATTGCTTTTAGACTTTCAGCTTCAAAATAGTTAAAGTGTGGTGTCGCACTAAGATTTAAAGCATGCATGCACATAGCATTACCTTCTGCGATCTTACCCAATTGCGTAAAATTCTTTTCCTTGATCGCTTGTTTGAGTGCTGATAGGTCTTCTTTTGAACGTTTTACCCAAGCAGAATAGTAAGGCGAAGTATGGACAACAGTTTGCATGCCAGCTCGTGAAGCGATCTTTTTTTGTTTATCATTGACAACGATCGCGATCATCTTAAGATCCCAGTCTAAATTTTCCACCAAGGAAACTGCATATGAGGTCTGATCAGAATCACCTTTTTGCCATTCCACAAAGCCACCATAGATCGAGCGACAAGCAGAACCAGATCCACGGCGAGCCAAGCGTGATAAGTCTTTAGAACTAAGATCTAATCCCAAAGCTTTGCTACCAGCTAAAGCTAAGGCTGCATAAGCACTTGCAGAAGAAGCTAACCCAGCCATAGTAGGGACGTGGTTAGTTGATTCGACTCGTGCAAAAAGTTGACTACCAGCCATTTGCCGAATGATATCCAAAAATTTAGTGATCTTAGTTGTTTCTTGGACTTGACCGTTTAGTGTGAACTGGTCAGCCGTCAAAGTAGGAACGAATTGGACAGTCGTATCGGTGTAAAAATGGTCCAATGTTAAAGAAAGGGAGTTGTTTTGCGGAATGATGAGTTCTTCATCTTCTTTGCCCCAATATTTAACAAGTGCGATATTCGTATGTGCACGAGCAGTTACTTTAGGTGTTTTCATCTGATATTACCTATATAAATGTGTTGGCCTAAAGACCAGAAAGCGATATAGTTTTCCTTTCATATCATAGTGCTACGTTGATAACTATATATGATCAGTCACACATTTTTAACTTTCTAACTGATGATCATTTTTTGAGTGGTTCGATCCAAGCTGAGATCGCGCCATTAGCGAGCAAAAGATCCGAGAGTTGCTTGGCTGAACGCTGATCTTTGACTAGGCAGATAAAGCAACCACCACGGCCACCACCAGTCAATTTAGCGCCCAAGGCTCCATTTTGCAAAGCTAGTTCGATCAATTTATCTAGTGTTGGCTCACTGACATCTAATTGCCTTAAATATTCTTGGGCTATATTTAGCGTCTGTCCTAGACCTAAAACGTCATTTTGTGCTAATTGCTTGCGCGCTTGCCAACTTAAAGCTCCGAGCGCTTCGATCATTTTTTTAGTTGCAGTAGGTGTGGATCGAAGTTTTGCTTTGACAGTTGCGATCGCTTGTGAAGTCTGACCTTTGATACCACTATCACAGATCACCAAATAAGCATCTAGATCAAGTGGGATCGGGTCGATCGTTTGGTCGCGGATCATCCAGATCGGTGTGTCTGAAGAGGTTGTCGCTGCATCTAAGCCACTTGGATTTTTATGTGTATCTTTTTCAGCCACATCAGCAAGTTTTAAGAGCGTTTGATGATCAAGTTCTAGAGAAAATAGATCGTACATAGCGCGAATGATCGCTACTGCAACAGAGGCTGATGAGCCCATCCCGCGTTCGATCGGCAATTGGCTAGTTACCTGAAGCGTAAAGCCGATCGCTTTATTTTGTTGAGCCAGGATATACATGACTAAATGTTTGATACCCTGCATAAATGCGGGAACGTCAGCGATCGGCCCCGTATAGTAACTACTTTCTAGTATTTGTTGGTCATCTTGGCGCAAGGTCATCTTAGCATGAGTCTTGAGCGTTTTTAGTGGTAGAGCGATCGCTGGTTGCCCGTATACGACCGCATGCTCACCGATCAAAATGATCTTAGCATGACTTAAACCTTGGCCGGTCTTTTTTTGTGTGCTAAGCAAAAAGAGCACCCTTTCTATCGTATCTATTCTAAATATTTACAATGAAAAACATTGCAATTTCAAACTAAATTATACCATACCGCTAAATAAGGATGGATAAGTCTCAAACTAGATTATACCTGTTTAGTGTTTGAGCGACAAGTTTAGATCAGTATTTAAGGATAGAACGATCAAGGAGAGCCGATCGCTGGTTATTTATTTTTAAGCTGAGTGTGATAGAATTATTGTCAGAAACATTATTTAAAGTCGGTGATGATGAATGACTAAATCAAAAACCTATGCAGTAGTTGACCTTGAGATGACGACCCCTGCATTGGATGGAACTGGAAGAATTATCCAATTTAGTTGTACTTTTATTGAAAATGGAAAAATCTCGGATACCTTTAGCACGTTGATCGATCCACAATGTCTTATCCCACCAGAAGTGCAAAAGCTGACCGGGATCAAAAACAGTGATGTTCGCAAAGCACCATTATTCAGTGATGTGGCGGATACGATCTATGCATTGTTACAGGATACAGTCTTTGTAGCGCATAATATTATGCAAGATTATCGCTTTTTAAATGCAGAGTTTGAGCGTGCGGGCTATCCTGAACTTGAATTAAAGGGGATCGATACGGTACAGTTGGCACAGATCTTATTGCCGACGCTACCTTCATATCGATTAGTCGATCTTGGTAATTATCTTGGGATCAAGCATGAACGTCCGCATCAAGCGGATAGTGATACCTACGTTACGGCAGAGTTATTTTTGCTTTTGCAGAAACGTTTAGAATTACTACCAGCAAGTGTTTTACAAACTTTATGTAACTTGAGTGGTGCGTTGCTTTATGATACAGCTGAGTGTTTTAAGGAAGCATATGAGGAGCAAAGGAAGAAGGCTCAACCCTTAGCTAAAAAGTGGATGCAGATCGAAGACTTAGTTATTCTAAGGCCAAATTTCAAGACAAAGGATAATATAGCTCTGACATTTCCTAAGACTAAAGAAGAACAAGAACAACTCTTTTCAGGAAGTATCGAGTGGCGTGATGAACAGGTCAAAATGATGTCTACGATCGCCGATTTCTTTGATGATCCAAATGAACGGCGCTTGTTGATCGAAGCACCAACAGGGATGGGGAAGACTTTAGGTTATTTAGTGCCAGCCGCGTACGCTTCGACCCAAGATAAGCGTATCGTGATCAGCACAGCAACAACAGCACTTCAAGCCCAACTAGCAGAAGAGATCGATCTGACCTTGAAAAATCTTTTTCCATTTGATCTTGATGTCGTTGTTTTAAAGGGAAATCGTCATTATATCGATCTAGATAAGTTTTGGCGTTCGTTGAAACAACCGTACAATAAAAATTCGCGTTTGTTACAGATGCGTTTGATAGTATGGTTATTACAGACTAAGACTGGTGATCTTGATGAGCTTAGATTGACGACACGTCAAGATCCTTTATTTGCTAATATCGAGCATACTGGTCTTGATAGTTTAGAGCCAGCAAGTCCATTTTATCGAGTCGATTATTTACGCTTAAATGAGATCGCAAAAGAAAACGCCTCATTTATCATTACAAATCATGCATATCTATTGACGCATGCCACTGATTTTAAAGGCAATGACTTGGAATTGATCGTTGATGAAGCTCAAAATCTTCCTGCTACAGTAGCTAAAAGTATCCAGCAAGTTTTGGATTTTGACGAGATCAAGATCCTTTGTGATAGTATGTTAGTCAAAATGGAGTCGCAGATCTCATTTTCATTTGAGCAATTGATCGAGCAAAGTTTGTTGACTAAAAAACAATACCACGCTCTTTTAAAAGATCTCCAAGTATTAGATCACGATATGTGGGATCTGAGGGATGCCTTTATTCGAAGGTTTTTAAGATTCCGGCGAAATGGGATCACTGAGCAGCCATTAAGTGAAAAGAAGTTTTTGGGCTTTTTAAAGGAACATTATGGTGTGATCAATAAGATAACTCGCGCCTATGACGGCTTTTTACAGCAATTTGCGTGGCTACAAAAAGTATTTTTCAAAGCAAGCCGTTTAGAACAGATCGATCAAACAGCAACGTTATACTTATTAGATTTCTTTAGATTAGCTTCACAATTAGTGACTGCTTTTGAGCCTTGGCAAAAATTAGCCTTTACTGATCTAGAAGCTAACCAGACTAAGCAATTGATCTGGTTGAGTTTAGCTGAACAAGAAACCGCACATCTACGGTTACACTTCAGCTATTTAGATGGAGCTGACTTTTTACAAAGTAAAGTATATCCAAGGTTTGAACATGTATTATTTTTAGGCGCAGGCTTGTTTACAAAACAGACCCATGCCTATACGTTAAAGCAATTAGACCTGCCTAAAGATACGCGTTTATTGAGCTATCAAGGTAATTTTGACTATCAAAAAACATTAGCCTTGATCGCAAAGGATGCGCCTAATGTTGGTGCAACTGAAAACGAGGAATATGTTAAGTACCTAGCTAAGACACTTTATGATCTAACTACTAAAAATCACTGTCAGACAATGATCTTGTTCAATTCGTTAGATGAACTCGAACGAACTTATGAATATCTAGCAGTCTTAGGCCTTACTAAAGAAAGAGAAGTTTTAGCTCAAGGAGTCAATGGAAGTCCTGAAAAGTTAAAGAAACGCTTTATCTTGAATCAAAATCAGACGGCGATCTTGCTTGCGACAGGGACATTTTTTGAAGGGATAGATCTACCCGAAAAATTATTAGAGCTCTTAGTGATCGTACGTTTACCATTTCAAGCACCCAATACCTTATTTAACCAAGTTCGATATGAGCGCGCTCGGCAAGCAGGCGATGATCCGTTTACAACACTAGCTTTACCTGAGGCTGTCTTACGGCTAAAACAGGGCTTTGGACGCTTGATCCGAACCCCAAATGATCGAGGAGCTTTTGTCTTATTAGACTCACGGATCTTAACTAAGCGCTACGGCCAGGAATTTAAGCAGGTCTTTCCAGATAAATTAGAATTACACCCAGTTTTGACAGCTGAGATCCCGAAATTAGTTGCTGATTTTTTACATGACAAACAGCACTAACTTGGTATAATTGAGATAAACAGTTTTTTGACTAGAGGAAGGAATTTATGAAGCGGACAACGAGGATCAAAAAGAAAACAAAGTATCGTTTGTGGTATCTTGGAGTTTTGGCTGTCTTGGTATTAGTGCTCGTTATTTTCAACTTGGCACTTTCGCCTATGAAAAATGCCAGAAAGCAAGCAACGCAATTAGCACAACAATACGCTGGATTAAAAGAAGAGACAGCCTTTTATCACTACAATCGAAATCATACCTATTACACGGTCGCGGGAACTAATGATAAAAAACAAAAAATTTATGCTATCGTTGCACAAAATGGTAAAAAGATCAATGTTTACCAGCAAAACGAAGGGATCTCCGAAGCAAGTGCTAAAAAGATCGCTCAACAAACTGGAAATGTGAAAAAGATCACTCATACTGCTTTAGGGATGCATAAAAATAAACCGGTCTGGGAAGTAAGTTATCTCAATTCCTACGGTAATCTTTGTTATGATCTACTTGATTTTAAAACAGGAAAAGTCGTTAAAACGATCCAAAATATTTAATAAAGGGGCCAATCAAGATGGAATTATCAAAAAGAGTGCAAAATGTTTCACCCTCAGCAACTTTAGCCTTATCAGCTAAGGCAAAGCAATTAAAGGCAGAAGGCTATGATGTTAAAAATTTAACTGCCGGTGAGCCTAATTTCAATACGCCAGAACATATCAAAGAAGCAGCGATCCAAGCGATCCAAGCGGGAAAATCAGATTTTTATACCGCTGCTTTGGGGATAGTTGAATTACGCAAGGCGATCGCTAAAGCAACTAATGCTGAATATCACACTGATTATACCTTTGAAAATGTTGCTGTTACAGTAGGGGGAAAATTCTCTTTATATGCGGTTGCTCAAACGATCCTTGATCCGGGCGATGAAGTCTTGATCCCTTTGCCATATTGGGTCAGTTATAGCGAACAAGTCAAGTTAGCTGAAGGTAGCCCAGTCTTTGTACTGCCTGAAAACGGAAAATTAAAGGTCACGGTAGCTGCTCTTGAAGCTAAACGAACTGAAAAGACAAAGGCCGTGATCATTAACTCACCTCAAAACCCTTCTGGTGTCATTTACACCAGAGCTGAGTTAGAAGCGATCGGAAATTGGGCCGTAAAAAATAATATCTGGCTAATTGCTGATGACATGTACAATAAGTTAGTTTATAATGGAAACAGCTTTGTTTCTTTAGTTGAACTTTCAGAAGCAATCAAGCAGCAAACGATATTGATCAACGGTTTTTCTAAAACGTACTCGATGACCGGATGGCGTGTTGGCTATACTTTAGCGAATAAAGAATTGATCGCTAAGTTAGGTACTGTGGTCGGACATGCAACTGGGAATCTTTCAGCGGTCAGCCAATATGCAGCCTTGGCAGCTTTAAAACAAGACCAAGCTTGCGTTGAAGAGATGCGTCAAGAGTATGAAATGCGGTTAAATGAGATCTATCCCTTAGTGGAGAAGATCCCTGGTTTCGAGTTGACAGCTAAGCCAGAAGGGGCCTTTTATCTATTTCCTAACATTCAAAAGGCTTTAAAAGCAACTGGATTTAGTGATGCATTAAGTTTTGCTGATGCCTTATTGAACGAGTCTTTTGTCGCAGTAGTTCCAGGAGAAGCCTTTGGCATGCCTGGGCATATTCGCTTGAGTTATGCAACTTCACTTGAAGACCTGCGTGAGGCGGTCGTGCGAATAGAAAAATTTGTTGAAAAATATAGTAAATAAAATAGGAGGAAAAATTTAGTGGAAACTATCAGTATTATTAACGCTAAAGACTATGTTGACCAAAAAGTAAGAATCGGAGTTTGGTTGACTAATAAGCGCTCCAGCGGTAAAATCGCCTTTTTACAGCTACGCGACGGAACAGCTTATTTTCAAGGAGTCGTAGTTAAGAATAATGTTTCTGAAGATGTATTTAAGCTTGCAAAAGAAGTAAGACAAGAAGCAAGTATGTACGTCACAGGTACGATCCATGAAGATACACGCTCACACTTTGGCTATGAGATCGAAATTGAAGATATTGAACTGGTAGGTCAAAGTGAAGACTATCCGATCACTCCTAAAGAACACGGGACAGATTTCTTGATGGATCATCGTCATCTTTGGTTGCGTTCGAAGCGTCAATTTGCGATCATGAAGATCAGAAATGAAATGATCCGTGCAACTTATGAATTCTTCAACAAGGAAGGTTTCATCAAGTTGGATTCACCGATCTTGACCGGTAGTGCTCCTGAAGGCACAACAGAATTGTTCCATACTGAATATTTTGAAAAAGATGCTTATCTTTCACAATCGGGTCAGCTTTATGCTGAAGCTGGAGCAATGGCTTATGGTAAGGTTTTTACTTTCGGGCCAACATTTAGAGCGGAAAAATCCAAGACGCGCCGTCATTTGATCGAATTCTGGATGATCGAACCAGAAATGGCATTTATGCATCAAGAAGAAAGTTTAGAGATCCAAGAACGCTATATTGCTTACTTGGTTGAAAAAGTACTTGAAAATTGTGACTACGAACTTGATATTTTGGGTCGAGATAAGGAAGTCCTCAAGCGCTATACGCAATTACCTTATCCACGCATTTCCTATGATGATGCGATCAAATTATTACAAGAATCAGGTAAATTCCCAGATGTAAAATGGGGCGAAGATTTTGGTTCACCAGAAGAAACTTATTTGGCAGAACACTTCAGCAAGCCTGTTTTTGTGTTGAACTACCCTAAAGCGATCAAACCATTCTACATGAAACCACATCCAACTAGAGAAGATTTAGTTGTGTGTGCTGACTTGTTAGCTCCAGAAGGCTATGGTGAGATCATTGGTGGTTCCGAACGTGCAACAGATCCAGAGTATTTAGCAAAACAAATTGAAGCTGCAGGTTTAAACAAAGCTGATTATGAATGGTACTTAGATCTACGTCGCTATGGCAGTGTACCTCACTCTGGCTTTGGACTTGGTCTGGAACGTGCGGTAACTTGGATCACAGGTGAAGACCATATCCGGGAAGCTATTCCATTCCCACGTTTATTAAACCGGATCTACCCATAATAGTTGATGGGCTGCGGGACATGACAGAGCGTTGTGTCCTGTTTTTTTACTTAAAAAGGAAGATCAAGATGGATAAAATACTACAAAAATATTTAGCTGCTGGACAAATGACAGTATCCAATCTATTGTTGAATAATTATCGTCAGTTAGGACTGGATGAAGCTGAGTTTATCTTGATGTTACAGATCATGAGTCGAACTCAACAGGGAAAAGCGATCGATCTAACTGAACTTTCCCAAAGTATGCAACTTGATACTAGTAAGCTGGGAAATTTATTGCGTAATTTGATCGAAAAAAAATTTCTCAGATTAACGACAGCAACTGATGCTGCGGGACGTAAGTATGACAAATATGATTTTACGCTACTTTACGAGAAATTATTTGCTTTAGAACAAAATGAAGTAACGGCTGAACT
Source organism: uncultured Ligilactobacillus sp. (assembly GCF_948826705.1). NCBI lineage: Bacteria > Bacillati > Bacillota > Bacilli > Lactobacillales > Lactobacillaceae > Ligilactobacillus > uncultured Ligilactobacillus sp. Next base: position 41,838 of record NZ_CAQLEL010000145.1, on the reverse strand, counting down.
AACACAAAATGAAACGACTAGTAAGCAAGAAGTTTATAAAAATATTGAGGTCGAATTTGGGCGCCTCTTGACCCCAATGGAGCTGCAAACGATCGATAGCTGGCTCAATACAGAGAATTATTCACCAGAATTGATCGTGTTAGCTTTACGTGAGGCAGTTTTAAATCAGGTTTATAATTTGAAGTATATTGATAAGATCTTATTGAGTTGGGAAAAGCAAAATATCAAAACTAGCGCCGATGTACAACGATCACGCCAAAAGCGCCGGCAAGAATTGGCTCAAAAAGAACGTTTAACAGCACCTAAACAAAATAAAGCTAAGCCAAGTATTCCAATGTATGATTGGACAGGAGGGACCGATGATGCTTAATAGTGAAGAAACGACACATGCGATCGAAGTCATGGGGGAAATGTTTCCTAATGCCACAACATCGTTGACTAAGACAGATCCGTATCACTTTATGCTTTCAGTGATATTGAGTGCCCAAACTACTGATAAAGCAGTTAATTTAGTTACACCAGCTTTATTTGAACGTTATAAGACCCCTGTTGACTTAGCTAATGCAAGTCAATCAGAAGTTGAAAGTTATATCAAAACGATCGGTCTATATCGCAATAAGGCTCGCTTTTTGATCAAATGCTCACAGGAACTGGTCGAGCGCTTTAATGGAGTCGTCCCTAAAACTAGAAAAGAACTGATGAGCTTAAGTGGGGTCGGACGCAAAACAGCAGATGTGGTTCTAGCTGAATGCTTTGGGATCCCAGCATTTGCAGTCGATACCCATGTCAGTCGCGTTGCCAAACGTTTAGGGATGGTTCCAGCTGACAGTGATGTTTTAACGATCGAAAAGATCCTAATGCAAAAAGTCCCACAAGATCTATGGATCAAAGGGCATCACCGCATGATATTTTGGGGTCGGTACCAATGTATGTCAAGAAATCCAAAGTGTAGTTCTTGTCCGCTATTAGATATTTGTCCAGAAGGCCGGTCAAGAGTGTGAAAAGCCGAACATAATCAGTGATAAAGATATAATTTTAATAAAAAAACAAACAACATAATGAATTTTTATATAAAATATGGTAAATTATTAACTGGCATAAAAATTCTATGGAGATGGTGAATTTGAAAAAGTTAAAAGTATATCGTTTGTCACTTGGGTGGCAGATCATCTTAGGTCTTTTGATCGGGATCGGCTTAGGAGTCATATTTACTGATGATAAAGGATTTATCAGATTTGCAAATGGACTCGGGTCGACCTTCATCAATATGATCTCGATGATCGTCTTACCGATCGTTTTTTCGAGTTTAGTTGTAGGGATCGCTAATATGGGCGATATCAAAAAGTTAGGGCGGATCGGACTAAAAACTTTGATCTATTTTGAGGTGCTATCAACGCTCGCCTTTATTGTTGGGATGTTAGTATCTAATATTTCCAAGATCGGATATATGCTTGATTTAAGCAAGTTATCACAAGTTGATATCTCAACGTATGTTAAAACAGCTAAACAGGCTTCGCACAGCGGATTAGGATCGATCTTGATGTCGATCGTGCCATCTAATTTCTTTGATGCATTAGCGACAGGTCAGATGTTGCCAGTGATCTTTTTTTCCTGTTTATTTGGTTTAGGGATCGCGGCAATTGGTGAAAAAGGTAAGATCTTATTACAATTTTTCCAAGCTGTAGCAGAAGTAATGTTCAAGATCACTGGTTGGATCATGCATTTTGCACCGTTTGGGGTCGCAGGTTTGATCGGGGCTACCGTAGCTCAATTGGGGCTCGAGTCATTAAAACCACTAGGATTATTCATCGTAATGTCTTACGCAACGATGATCTTTTTTATTTTAGTAGTTTTAGGGATCACTTCACGGATCTTTGGTTTCAGGATCATGGACCAATTGCGAGTGGTCAAAGATGAATTGGTGTTGGCTTTTACAACGGCTAGCTCAGAGGTCACACTACCACGTTTGATGGAAAAAACACAAAAATTAGGTGTTGATCAAGCGATCAGTTCGTTCGTTATTCCAACTGGTTATACCTTTAACTTGGACGGATCTGCGATCTACCAATCATTAGCAGCTATCTTTTTAGCCCAAGCCTATCATATTGATCTTTCGTTGAGTCAGCAATTGACTTTATTATTAGTTTTAATGATCACTTCTAAAGGGATGGCAGGCGTTCCAGGGGCGTCATTTGTTGTTTTATTAGCAACGATCTCAACGATCGGTGTTCCAGTCTCAGGTCTGGCTTTGATCGCCGGAATCGACCGTTTAGTTGATATGGGGCGGACAGTTGTCAATGTTGCGGGAAATGTTACTGCGACATTGATCATTGGCAAATCCGAAAATGAATTTGATCAAGAAAAACATGATAAATATGTAGCATCTTTTAAATAAAAATAAGCGTAAAAAAACGATATCTACGAAAATAGATACCGTTTTTTTAGTGTACATTTTTTATAAAAAATACTCCCCACATTTTTGCGAGGAGTGTACAGATCCGTCCATATCAGTTGACGGACACTTTTTTGCTTTATTGTGGTGGATTTCCACCGTCAGTTGTTTGATCTTCAGCTTGTGAGTTGTTAGGTTCAGCTTGTGATGTAGAAGTTGCTGAACTAGAATTATCGGTAGTCGATTGAGAAGGGTGACTTGACGATTGACTCTCAGAGTTGCTTGAGCTTGAAGAAGGTTCTGATGAACTTTCTGAGCTAGATGAACTTTCCGAGCTTGAAGAAGATTCAGACGATGAACTCGAAGATTCTGAAGAACTTGAGCGACTAGAACTTGAACTACCAGAAAGTTCAGAGCTTGGAGCGGCAGAACCGGCCAAGTAAAGTTCACGAACGCCATTGATATAGCGAACATAGACGTTGCTTGGTTTGCGCCAATCGGTGTTGGTCTTACCTTGTGACATGTAGGTCATGATGCTCTTATAGAAAAGCGATGCTAAAGCAACTGAATTGTTATCTAGATAATTACCAGCTTCGTATTGGTGATCATAGCCGACCCAAACAGAGACAGAGTAGTGCTTAGTATAACCGTTGAACCAAGAATCCATTGCAGCATTATCAGGGAATTTAGCTGAAATATCAGATGGGTAAGCGTTGGTCCCGGTCTTGCCGGCTTGATATAGACCGCTGATATTAGCTCTAGTTCCCGTTCCTTCAGGCGAAGTAATAACACCCTTTAGCATATCAGTGATCATATAAGCGGTCGATGACTGCATGACTTGTTTGCCAGAGCTTGAAAATTCTTTGCGTTCACCATCACCAGTCACGATCTCTTTGATATATTGTGGTTGGTAATAAGTCCCACCATTGGCAAAAGCCGCATAAGCTGCAGCATTTTGTAGGGTCGAAGAAGGTAACCCGATACCGTTTTGATATTCTAGGGTCTTATCGTAATCAAAGCCCATTTGTGAAATGAAGTTTTGAGCTTTAGTGATCCCTACTGCAGCTAAAGCTCGGATCGCAGGGACGTTACGTGATTCGATCAAGGCTTGACGCATCGTCATCAGACCCTTGTATTGGTGGTCAAAATCGTATAACTGGATATTTGTTCCAGGGTAAACATAACGATTATCTTTGATCGGATGATACGTAGCCCAATCGAGATATTCGATCGCAGGTGCATAATCCATCAAAGGTTTAGCCGTAGAACCATTCGTCCGATCAGTTTGAACTGCACGGTTGAGTCCAAAGGTAATATCACCTGTTTTACGTCCACCTAGCATCGCGACCACATTACCATTATCTGGATCGATCACGGTCGAAGCAACTTGGATATTGTCATCTGGGAAGTTCAAATATTCATCACTATTTGCGATCTCATAAAGACGTTTTTGGATCGACATGTCTAAATTGGTGTAGATCTGTAAGCTGTCTTTATAAGGATCGTAGCCTTTTTTCTTAGCTTCTTCGATAACTTGCTTGATATATGGATCAGCGATCTTTTCAGTTGAGGTCACAGTTTTTGAAGTATTCTTCTCAACTAGACCAGTGGTGATGCTTTCTTGTTTAGCTTCGTCAGCTTGAGTTTGGGTGATCTTTTTATTAGCGACCATCGCATTTAAAACATCATCCCGACGTTTTTTAGCAAATTCTGGATTGGTATAAGGATTGTAAGAGGATGGAGCATTTGGGATCCCGGCGATCAAAGCTGTTTGAGCTAAGTCTAATTTATCCAATGTTTTACCAAAATAATACTTAGCCGCGGTCTGCATCCCATAACATCCATCACCCATGAAGACCTTATTGACATAGAAAGTCAAGATCTGATCTTTGCTGTATTGGCGGTCCATATTGATCGCTAGCCAAGCTTCTTGTGCTTTCCGCTTGATCGTTTGATCGGAGCGCTTAGTTGAGAAGTAGGAGAGTTTGATCAATTGTTGATCTAATGTACTCCCACCTTGTAATCCGGCTGAGCCAGATGCGTTAGACATTGCAGCTGATACGATCCGCCATGGGTCGACCCCATGATGCTTATAAAAACGACGGTCCTCGATCGAGATGACCGCATCTTTTAATTGCTGTGGAATGTCTTTTTCTGCAACATAGGTCCGATTTTCGGTCCCCAAAGACATGATCTTTTTGCCATTTGAATCATAAATGACCGTTGAACCGGCACTTTCAAGCTGTTGCTCACTTAATTTAGGAGCACTGCTTGCGTAAACAAAAAAGACAGTGACCCCGACCACTAAAGCAGCTACTAGAGCGGCTGCTAAGGATAATAATATCTTGAGCCACATTGGCTTTTTGCCAGCATGTGAAGCTTTTTTCTTGCCGCTACGTTTTAACCGGCCGTTTCTTTTCGGACCATTTGTGCGCGAGTATTTCGGATTTTTATCCATAACGATACTGCTACTATACAAATGTGGAATCATAAAATATATGATCAGAAAGAATATAGCGTTCCTTTCTTAATTTTAGTTACTACAGTTATATAGTGATAAAGTGTAGTTTAGGCAAATTGCCTGACTGGATTATTGTAAGTATCAGTCACACATTTTTAACTTTCTAACTGATATAGTTAACTGTATTTATCCACTAGGGAAACATTGAACTACTTTTTGAGTAGTAGATCAACGTATTTTAGATATGGGATACGTGGTTGGAGTGCATAATCGATCTCAAAGCCATCGCGTTTGATCACTGCTTTTGGGATCGATTTGCGCCCAGTTGCTTGGGAATCCCAATAATCAAATAAAATATCAGCTGGCATCAAAAACACCTGATCAGTTGTGACGAATTTAACGATCGTAAAGCAGATACCAGCCTGATCTTGACATGCTTTCATGTGTTTTATCTGGTGAGCATGGAAGTTATTGAGCGGAAATGAGGTTTTATTTTTAGTCTCTTTTGCTTCAAAATCAAGATAATGACCACGATAGACACCATTGTAATCAGTAGTAGAAGCCTGTTTGAAATAAGCTTTTTTGATCACTGCGGCACTACGCTTGGGATAATAAACATCAACGATCTGGATCGGTGTTGGTTTTTTGTGAATGACCGCGATCCCAGCTGAAAGATAGTATTTATTACTTTCGTTTATTTCATCTTCTAACGACATTCCGCGCTTTCCATAAATAGTATTGTTGGCGCGGCTTTTTTTACTCGCACTATTTTTAGTAGTGAACAAACCGCCGTTTGGATAGTGGATTGCCATAGATAAATATCACGCTCCTATCCGGTTAATTATAACAAATTTAAACAGTTATTGGCAAAAGTTGGGTGAAATTTAAAGCAAAAGATTTGTGGTATTATAAGATAAAGAAAATATTTCAGTGAGGTGAAGCGCGTGCGTTTATGGGTAAGTGGCTATCGAAGTTACGAACTAGGGATCTTTAAATTAGATGACCCCAAGATCGAAGTTTTAAAGTATTGTTTACGTAAAAATTTTATGCAAAATACTGATAGGGGGCTTGATTGGATCATTTCTGGGGGACAGTTAGGGATCGAACAATGGGCGTTAGAAGAAGCAGTTTCTTTTACCCAAGAATATGTAGGGATCAAGACCGCATTGATGTATCCCTATACAGAATTTTCCAAAGACTGGCAAGAAGATAAGCAGATACAACTAGCACAGTTAGAACAACAAGTTGATTTTTGTGCTAGCGTCAGTAAACGACCATATAGTTTGCCAGTGCAGTTGAAAAATTATCAACAGTTTATGCTAGAACATACGGATAAAGCGGTCCTGATCTATGACCAAGAACATCCCGGTAAGCCAAAATTTGACTATGAAGCGATCAAACGTTATCAACAAGCACATGCTTATGAGCTTGAAATGATCGACATGTATCAGCTTCAAGATGAGGCAGAACAGTATCTAGAACAAAAGAATGACCGTTAAAAAACATCTAAAAATTTATATTTACAAGTACCAAACAATTATGCTATAATGAACGACGTTATGAGTTAAGTTCCTAATATGCAAATGAGGTGCAGTTTCGATGGAAAATGTAAATCTTACGCCTAAGGATATCGTAAATAAGAATTTTTCACGCGGTCTACGTGGTTATGACTCGAATGAAGTTGATGAATTTTTGGATCAAGTTATCCAAGACTATGAAGCATACGCTAAAGAAAATCAACGTCTTCAAATGGAAAATGATCGTTTAGTAAGCAAAGTCGATGAATTGACTAAGCAAGTTGCGGTCGGTTCTTCGGGTCAAACAGCTCGTCCAACGACGAATATGACTAATATGGATGTTTTAAAACGGTTATCTAACTTAGAGCGACATGTTTTTGGTGCTCAACTTAATGATGATAACGATCGTAGTAATCGTTTTTAAATAAGTAAATAGTGTGTAGTTTTCTGGTAATCGCGGTCTATTATATATAGGCTGAGGAAAGTCCAAGCTTGCACAGGCTGCGATGCCTGTAGTGATCGTGCTTGCTGAAAAAATAAGGCAAGGTACCATTTTTATGGTAACGGCAGATAAAAGGGCTAAAGTCGTTTGACCATGTCCGAGTAGTCTTGAAAAGTGCCACAGTGACGAAGCAATAGTGGAAACATTATTGGTGGAACGCGGTAAACCCCGCGAGCAGGTAACCCAAACTTTGGTAGGGGCGCTTCATGACGGAAATGAACTAATCATGGGGGCGAGTTATCCAACTCGGAGATAGATGATTACCACCGATTTTAGCTCCTGGGCTAAATGACGTACAGAACGTGGCTTATAGAGGACTACATATTCAGGAAATGACTAGGGCGGAAGGAAACTTTTGTCCTAGTTTTTTTAATGTAAAAATAATTTATTAAATCTATGCTCATACAGAAAGGAAGTATTATGAAAAAATACAACTTACTAGCAACCTGTGCTGCTGGGATCGAAGCAATTACAGGAAATGAATTAAAGCATCTAGGCTATCAAGTGGCCGTTGAAAATGGACGAGTTCGCTATCAAGGAACGGCAGAAGATATTATCAATACCAATCTCTGGTTACGCACGGCCGATCGGGTCAAGATCATCATTGGAGAATTCAAAGCAACGACTTTTGATGAACTTTTTGAAAAGACAAAAGCTTTGCCTTGGGATGAATATTTACCGTTAGATGCTAACTTCCCAGTTGCTGGAAAATCCCAAAAATCTAAGTTACACAACGTCCCTAGTGTGCAAGCGATCGTAAAAAAAGCGATCGTTGAAAAGCTTTCAGCGGTGTATCATCGTCGGTCATTTTTGCCAGAAACAGGGGCTAAATATCCTTTGGAAGTAGCATTGAACAAAGATAAAGTCCTATTGACGTTAGATACGACTGGGAGCAGTTTGTTCAAACGTGGCTATCGTGTTGGTAAAGGGGGCGCGCCATTGAAAGAAAATATGGCAGCAGCGCTTGTTTTATTGGCACATTGGTATCCAGAAAAACCTTTTGTCGATCCAGTATGTGGTTCAGGGACTTTACCGATCGAAGCTGCAATGATCGGGCATAATATCGCGCCAGGCTTCAATCGTGATTTTGTTTGTGAAACATGGGACTGGATGCCGGCTGGCTTGAGTGAAGAATTACGAGCTAAAGCTGAACAAGAAGCCAATTATGATATTGAACTTGATATCTGTGGCTACGATATTGATGGTAAGATGATCGAGATCGCTAAGCAAAATGCAATGGAAGCAGGATTATCTCATAGTATCAAGTTCAAACAACTGGCTGTCAAAGATTTTAAGACTGATAAAGAATACGGCGTGATCGTGGCTAACCCACCATACGGTGAACGTCTTAGCGATGAGGCTGGCGTGCATAAGCTCTATCAAGAAATGGGAGATCTTTACCGTCCATTAACGACTTGGAGCAAATATATCTTGACTAGTGACTTAGCTTTTGAACAGTATTACGGGCAAAAGGCGACTAAGCGACGTAAGCTCTATAATGGTACTTTAAGAACTGATCTATTTCAATATTGGGGACAAAAAAAGCCTCGCAATTAGGCTTTTAAGGCTTGTAAAGCGAGGTTATGAGCGCCAGTGTTTTGTTTGTCAGGGATCCATTGATCGATGACCAGTGGGAATTTTTCTTGTAGTGTGAGTAGTTTTGCCAACTCAGGTGCAAATGACTTACTATAGCGCTTATCTAAGCTATCGATCACGATCTTACTATCAGAGTGAAAGAAAACATTTTGAGCGCTTGGGAAGTATCGATGCAAATATTCAAAACCTATGATAGCAGCTTCAAATTCAGCTTGATGATTATTTGAAGCTGTTATCTTTTGTTTGAATTGGTATTGTTTTTGATCAGCGATAACTAAGATCCCAGCTGCACTGTGGGTTTTGTTTGTTGCGGCATCAGTGTATAATTTTACCATAGAGTGTGCTCTTTTCTTAAATAATTGTTAAATTACCACTTCAATAAACAAGTGGTCTTCTTCAAATTGTAAAATTAAAAGAGAAGTAGTGCAACGGAAAGGTGTTTTTTCTGTGGAACAAAAATTTTATTGTCAACCTGATATTCCTAGTTCGATCACATGTTGGTCCTATACTTTTATGATCTTTTTATTGAGTTTGTTTTTATGGTTAGAGATCACAGTTTTTCAGATCTGGACCGCAATTTCTTTTGTGATCTTTGTGCTAGTCACTGCGATTCAATTATGGCGACGCCGATTGGTTATTACAGACCGTGAAGTGAAATTCAAGCGCGTTTTATCTTTAAATGATAAAGTCATTGCTCGTAGCGATATCAAAGAAGTCGTAGCCACGAAATGCCAATTGAAGATCACTGACCAATATCGGACTTATTCAGTTTTGATGTTACCAAAAAGCAAAGAAAAGTGTTTGGGGTTATTGAAATAGTTCGCTTTTTAAGTTGCTTAAATTATATTTATTAGCTTTTTATAAAAAATAATGACAAAAAGCGAAATATGTTTTATACTAGTCTTAAATTCATCAGGAATTAGCTATAAGATACAGGTAAAAAGAAAGGAAAAGCTATATCTATCATTTTAGTGATATAGTCGTGAGCGTAAACGTGAAAGATATTGAAATTGCACAACAAAGTGAGATGTTACCGATCGTTGAGGTCGCTAAAAAAGCTGGTCTAAGTGGATCAGAGATCGAGCAATACGGACAATATAAAGCAAAGATCAAATTACCGCTGGCTGACCGCCCAAAAACTAAAGAAAAACTGATCTTAGTAACTGCTGTCAACCCAACGCCGGCTGGTGAAGGAAAGTCGACCGTTACTGTTGGTCTAGGCGATGCCTTGAGTCTAGCAGGTAAAAAAACAATGATCGCCTTGCGTGAGCCATCCTTAGGTCCTGTGATGGGGATGAAAGGTGGTGCAACTGGCGGAGGATATTCTCAAGTAGTCCCAATGGAAGACATCAATTTACATTTCACCGGTGATATGCATGCCTTGACGACTGCCAATAATACTTTAGCGGCTTTGATCGATAATCATATCTATCAAGGTAACAAACTAGGTATCGATCAGCGTCGGGTGATCTGGAAACGCGTATTGGATATCAATGATCGTGCCTTGCGACATGTAGTCATCGGGCTTGGTGGTGTAGTCCAAGGGATCCCACGTGAAGACGGTTTTGATATTACGGTGGCTTCAGAAATGATGGCGATCTTGTGTCTAGCAAAAGATATCGCTGATCTAAAGAAACGTTTAGGACAGATCGTGATCGGCTATACTTTTACCAAGGAGCCAGTGACAGTTGACGACTTAGACGTAACAGGTGCGATCGCCTTGTTATTAAAGGATGCCTTAAAGCCAAATCTAGTTCAAACCTTAGCGCATACACCAGCGATCATTCATGGTGGACCATTTGCTAATATCGCACATGGATGTAACAGTGTGTTGGCAACTAAGACAGCTTTGCAGTTAGCTGACTATACGATCACTGAAGCTGGTTTTGGAGCTGATCTTGGGGCTGAAAAATTCTTGGACATCAAAGTACCCCAGTTAGGCAAAGCACCGAATACGATCGTGATCGTGGCTACAGTTCGTACTTTAAAGATGAATGGTGGCGTGGCAAAAGATCAACTTGATCATGAAGATCTAGTAGCTTTAGAAAAAGGCTTTGTTAATTTGAAGCGTCATATTCAAAGTATGAAACAATATGATATTCCCGTAGTTGTTGCGATCAATAAGTTTACAGCTGATACTTCGGCTGAACTAGACATGTTAGTTGAGCTTTGTGCTAAGGAAGGTACTACCGCTGTTGTTGCCGATGTGTGGGCTAAGGGTGGTCTTGGTGCAAAAGAATTAGCTCAAGTTGTGATCGCTAGCTGTGATCAAGCTACTGCACCTAAACGCTTGTATGCGTCTGATGATAGTGTTGAAGACAAGATCAAACAGATCGTAACTAAGATCTATGGTGGTAAAGATGTTGAATTCAGTCCGAAAGCTTTACGCCAATTAAGTGAGTTCAAAACGCTTGGTTGGGACAAATTACCTGTATGTATGGCTAAAACACAGTATTCACTTTCTGACGATCCTAAATTACTTGGGGCACCGACTGATTTTACGATCCATGTTCGTGAATTTGTGCCTAAATTAGGGGCAGGGTTTATCGTTGCTTTGACCGGTAATGTTTTAACAATGCCTGGTCTACCAAAAGTTCCAGCTGCGATGGGAATGGATCTAGCAGATGATGGTACGGTCACGGGATTATACTAAGACTGTTTCTGATTTTTTTAAATTGTAGGCTGATAGGTCAGATCAGCCTTAAAAGGCATCAGCAGTGGTGCCTTTTTTGTTTGAGTAATTGTCTAACAACGATTTTTACGTTAAGATTGAAATGAAAGGTTTTTAAGTCATTAGTTTAGAAGGGTTATGGATCGGATGACGTTATATATTTGTTTAATGGTCGCGGTAGTTTTATCCGACCAGTTGTTGAAATTTTATATTCAGCAAAATGTTCCACTTAATGTTAGCTATGAAGTTATTCCAGGTGTCCTATCGATCGGGCATGTGCGAAATTTTGGAGCGGCTTGGAGCATGTGGTTAGGCCAAAGATGGTTACTAAGTATTATTTCACTTATAGCTTTAGTGATCTTTGGCTATTATTTTAAGAAATTGCACCATAACTGGGGCTATGGACTAGGCTTTTCACTGTTGATCGGTGGAACGCTTGGAAATTTACTTGATCGTCTTTTCTCTGGGTATGTGGTCGATATGTTTGAATTGGATCTTATCAATTTTCCAGTCTTCAACATTGCTGATTGCGCCTTGACTTTAGGTGTGATCGTAGTTTTGATCACGATGCTAAAAGATGATGAAGGGATAATTTAAATCTATAAAGAAGGATGATAATGAATTGGTAGAAGCAACGATCACAACGCAAACGGGACGGTTAGATAAAGTTTTAACGACGATCTTTCCGCAGTATTCGCGATCCCAGATCCAACAATTATTGGAGCAGGGCAATATTTTAGTCAATGAGACCCTACAAAAGGGGAAATACAAGGTCAAAGAAGGCGATAAGATCAGTTTGACCGAACCAGCGATCAAAGAGCTTGCAGTCGAACCTGAAAATATCGCTTTAGATATCGTTTATGAAGATGATGACGTGATCGTGATCAATAAGCCACAGGGAATGGTCGTTCATCCAGCACCTGGACATGAACACCATACATTAGTCAATGCTTTGTTATATCATTGCCCACTTTCAACGATCAATGGGACCTATCGGCCAGGGATCGTGCACCGGATCGACAAAGATACTTCAGGGCTCTTGATGGTTGCTAAAAATGATCAGGCTCATCGCAGTTTGGCTAAGCAATTAAAAGATAAAACTAATTTACGCGAATATGTCGCTCTTGTTCACGGACGGATCAAAGAAGATTCTGGGACGATCAAAGCTCCGCTTGCACGCAGCCCTAAGGATCGTAAAAAACAAGCTGTCGTTTCTGGTGGGAGAGATGCAGTGACGCATTTTAAAGTCTTGAAACGTTATCAAGATTATACCTTGGTAAGTTGTCGCTTAGAAACTGGTCGGACCCACCAGATACGTGTGCATATGAAATATATCGGTCATCCGTTAGTTGGTGACCAGATCTATGGACCAAAGAAGACTTTGAAGGGTAATGGACAGTTTTTGCATGCGGCTAAATTAGGATTTATCCATCCCAAAACGGGTGAATTTTTGGCTTTTGAAGCTCCACTGCCAGAAATTTTTGAAAATCAACTGGCATATCTTGACAAAACAAATGAAATCAAGTAGATTATAAATAAATAAGTGAGTCCTTTAAGGATAGTCCAGAGAGGCTAGCAAGGTACGATTCGATATACCCACGCTATCAGTGGGTCTGTTTAGCGCTAGTCTTGAAGTGTATTCTTTGAGGCTGGCGTTTTTTTAATATCCTAGGGAGGTTTTTACTTTGGCAAAAGAAGTGAGCGATGCAATTACGATGAAACGAGCATTAACACGGATGACTTATGAGATCATTGAAAAGAATAAAGGGGTAGACGGGATCGTTTTAGTCGGGATCAAGACCCGCGGCATTTATTTAGCTAAACGGATCGCAGCGCGCTTGCAACAATTAGAGGATGTAACGATCCCGGTAGGCGAATTAGACATTTCCTTATATCGTGATGATGTCCATCATGATCCTAAAGCCAAGCATGAACCGATCGTAAAAAGTAGTCAGATCGGATTTGATATCAATGACAAACATGTGATCTTAGTTGACGATGTGTTATTTACTGGACGAACGATCCGCGCGGCTTTAGACGCTTTGATGGATCAGGGACGACCAAAGACGATCAACTTAGCGATCTTAGTCGATCGGGGTCATCGCGAATTGCCGATCCGTGCAGATTTCGTTGGTAAAAATATCCCGACCTCATTAAATGAAGAAGTTTCTGTTTATGTCGAAGAGATAGATGGCAAAGATGGGATCGAATTAAAGACAATCAAATAAATTAACCATTTTAATTGACTCCAGAGAGGGCAAAAAAGGTTGATAGGCTTAAGACAGTACGGATTAAGTCTACCTTTTAGAGCCCGAAATGTAATATTTCGGGCTTTTTTCTTAGCAAAATAGAACGGAGATTATTTTATGTCAGAAAAAGAAGTTTTTAGAAATAAAGATGCACTATTAGATATCAACGATAAGCCTAGTTTTCCGCATTGGTTAGTCTTATCGATCCAGCATCTCTTTACGATGTTTGGAGCTACTGTGCTCGTACCGTTACTGATCGGTTTGAATCCAAGTATCGCGCTCTTTTGTTCCGGTGTCGGGACGATCGTATACTTACTGTGCACAAAAGCTAAGATACCAGCTTATCTAGGTTCGAGTTTTGCTTTTATCATGACGATGCAAGTTTTGATGAAAAATTACGGCTATCCCGCTGTCGGTCAAGGAGCTATCGCAGCCGGAGCAGTTTACGTGATCGTTTCTTTGATCGTTGGTAAATTTGGTTCGAGTTGGGTCGATAAATTATTGCCACCTGTTGTTGTAGGGCCGATCATCATCGTTATCGGGTTATCCCTTGCCACGACGGCGGCTAATGATGCGATGTTGAACAATTCGAATTACGATCTGAGATTTTTCAGTGTTGCGATCTTTACCTTGTTACTGACGATCGGTTTTAACATCTTCTTACGCGGTTTTCCAAGTATGATCCCCGTTTTGCTTGGAATCATCGGTGGATATATCTTTGCTGTTATGATGGGGATCGTGGATCTTACAGCCGTTGCTAAAGCTAAATGGTTCACATTACCAGCGTTTGACGTAATGTTTATCAATTATGACTTTAAATGGTATCCTGCAGCGATCTTGGGGATGGCACCGATCGCTTTTGTGACGATGACTGAGCATATGGGACATATCATGGTCTTGAATAAATTGACTAAGCGCAATTTCTTCAAAGATCCAGGTTTGAATAGAACTCTACTTGGCGATGGTTTTTCAAGTATTATCGCTGGTTTTGCTGGTGGTCCTCCAACCACTTCTTATGGTGAAAATATTGGTGTTTTAGCCATGTCAAAGGTCCACTCAGTTTGGGTGATCGGAGGTGCAGCCTTCTTTGCGATCATCTTTAGTTTTTGTGGTAAGATCTCAGCCTTGATCCAATCGATCCCAAGTCCAGTCATCGGTGGGATCTCATTTCTACTCTTTGGGATGATCGCTTCCAATGGTTTACAGATCTTAGTTGATAACAAAGTAAATTATGCGTTGAAGCGCAATTTAGTGATCACTTCAGTCATCTTGGTCGTGGGTGTTGGTGGAACATATCTTCAATTAGGAAATTTCCAATTGACAAGTATTGCTTTAGCAACGATCTTTGGGATCGGTCTGAACTTGATCTTACCAAAATACGCTTTTAGTGAACGATAAAAAATAATCAGTGGAAAGTAAAATGTGGGACTGATATTTGCCAGCAATCTAAGAAAGGAAAACTATAGCACTTTCTGATAACCACATGATCTATAGCCAAAAAGAGCCATGCAACATTTTGTAACAGTCGATGATTTAGATGAAAAACAAGTTTTAGCGTTGATCAAACGCGCTCGATATTTCAAACAAGGGGGACGTCCAAACCATGATCTAAGTGATGTTTATTGTGTCAATATGTTCTTTGAAGATTCGACTAGGACGCATACGAGTTTTGAAATGGCTGAACGGAAATTAGGTTTGAATGTTTTGCAATTCGATCCTAAGCAAAGCTCGGTCAATAAGGGAGAGACTTTATATGATACATTGTTGACGATGGATGCTTTAGGTGTTGAACTAGCTGTGATCAGGCATTCCCAAAATGAATATTATGCACCATTGATCAAGCCAGATGCTGGAAAAACACTAGATATCGGGATCATCAATGGCGGGGATGGAAGTGGTCAGCATCCTTCGCAATGCCTGCTAGATATGTTGACGATCTACGAGCAATTTGGAAAATTTGCGGGCTTAAAGGTGGCGATCGTTGGCGATCTGACCAATTCTAGGGTCGCCAAGAGTAATATGGAGTTATTGCATAAATTAGGTGCGACCGTATATTTCTCGGGGCCAAGTTATTGGTATGATGAAGCATTTGAAGAATACGGCACTTATCGCCCATTAGATGAATTAGTCGCAAAAGTCGATGTCTTGATGCTTTTAAGAGTTCAACACGAACGCCATGGCGCTATTGAGGAGCAAGCTTTTTCAAAGGAGAGTTATCATCAAAAATACGGTTTAACGACTAAACGCTATGCTAAATTAAAAGATGATGCGATCGTTATGCATCCCGGACCGATCAATCGAGATGTTGAGTTTGCCAGTAGCTTAGTTGAGGCAGAAAAATCAAGGTTTAAGGCACAGATGCAAAATGGTGTGTTTATGCGGATGGCAATGTTAGAAAAAGTGATCGAAGGCCGCGAGCTAGGAGGAAAAGTAAAATGAAGTTATTGCTTAAAAATGGGACAGTTTATCAAGCTGGTAAGTTATTAAAAAATGATCTATTGGTCGAAGATGGCGTGATCACAGCCTTAGGTACGGATCTAAAAGTAGACGTCGATCAAGTGATCGATGTGACCGATAAATTAGTTGCTCCTGGTTTAGTTGATGTTCATGTGCACTATCGCGAACCGGGTTTTACACACAAAGAAACGATCAAAACCGGGAGTTTAGCTGCAGCTCATGGGGGTTATACAACTGTTTGTGCGATGCCAAACTTAGATCCTGTCCCTGATACGCCAGCTAAAGTTACTGCTCAAGTTGCGTTGAATAAGGCTAATGGGGTCGTTAAGATCAAACAATATGGTGCGATCACAGCGGGATTGAAAAGTGATGAGTTGCTTGATCATGCAGGAATGAAGGCAGCGGGAGCCTTTGCTTTTAGTAATGATGGTTGTGGAGTCCAAACAGCTGGCACGATGTATCAAGCCATGTTAGCAGCTAAAAAACTAGATGTGGCTTTGGTCGCCCATGTCGAAGATGATTCATTGTTGTTTGGCGGTGTGATGAATGCCGGAAAGAAGGCTAAAGAATTAGGTCTACCAGGTATATTGGGGATCAGTGAATCTTCTCAGATCGCACGCGATCTATTATTAGCCAAAGAAACAGGTGTCCATTACCATGTTTGCCATGTTTCGACCAAAGAAAGCGTTGAATTGATCCGCATTGCTAAAAAGCATGGGGTCAATGTGACCTGTGAAGTATCACCGCATCATCTATTATTGAGTGAAGATGATATCGTAAAAAATGATGGCTTTTATAAAATGAATCCACCATTGCGGGCCAATGAAGATCAACAAGCTTTGATCGCAGGGATCTTAGATGGCACGATCGATATGATCGCAACTGATCACGCTCCTCATAGTATCGACGAAAAAACTGGCGATATGCGTACAGCTGCTTTTGGGATCACAGGTAGTGAGACAGCTTTCTCCTTGCTGTATACTCAACTGGTAAAGCAACAGCAAGTTTTGACTTTGGAACAACTATTAGAACTCATGTCTAAAAATCCAGCTGAAGCATTCAAGTTTGAGGTAGGGAGTATTTTTGCAGGAGCTAAAGCGGATCTAGCCGTTTTTGACTTAAAACATGAGACCACGATCACTGAAGCCGATTATTTCTCAATGGGTAAAAATACTCCATTCACTGGTGAGAGAGTTTTTGGGCAAACTTACTTGACTATGGTCGATGGTAATGTGGTTTATCAAAAGGAGGATTAGCATGGAGCGTTATTTAGTTTTAGAAGATGGTACAGTATTTTCGGGAGAAGCTTTTGGCTTTGAAGGGCAAACGACCGGAGAAGTGGTTTTTACAACGGGGATGACAGGTTACCAAGAAGCCGTGACCGATCAATCGTTTGCTGATCAGATCTTAGTTTTCACCAATCCGTTGATCGGAAATTACGGGGTAAATCTTGATGATTACGAGTCGCTTATGCCTAATTGTTGTGGAGTCGTTTGTCGTGAGGTGGCACGTGTTTCTGACAGTTGGCGCAAGCAAGGGACCTTCGATGATTTCTTAAAGCAAATGCAGATCCCTGGCATCTGTCATATCGATACTCGGGCATTGACTAAGAAATTACGTGAACATGGAACGATGAAGGGATGTTTAGTCGATTCAGTTCATGATATGACTCACACACTTGATCAATTGCGTGCAACTGTACTAAGTGATCGGGTAGTGGAACAAGTTTCAACGATCAAACCTTATCCAAATCCTGGTGAAAAGCGCAATGTTGTTCTAGTTGATTATGGACTCAAGCACAGTATCTTACGTGAACTTTCTAAACGTGATTGCAATACGATCGTGCTACCATCAAGTGCAACAGCCCAAGATATATTGAATTTAAAACCAGATGGCGTCATGTTATCTAACGGGCCTGGAGATCCTAAAGACGTTTTACATGCTGTCGAAATGGTAAAAGAAGTCCAAAAACATCTTCCGATCTTTGGGATCTGCTTAGGACACCAGATTTTTGCTTTAGCTAACAATGCTGATACGTATAAGATGAAATTTGGACACCGTGGCTTTAACCATCCGGTCCGTGAGATCGCAACGGGAAGGATCAATTTTACTTCACAAAATCATGGTTATGCAGTCGATCCAGCAACGATCGATAAAGATGAATTGATCATTACTCACCGTGAGATCAACGATGGTACGGTCGAAGGGTTACGTCATAAGCGCTATAAAGCTTTTAGTGTGCAATTTCATCCTGATGCTGCACCAGGACCACATGATGCAGTCGATCTTTTTGATGACTTTATGCATATGATCGATCAACGAAAGGAAGAAGAAAATGCCTAAACGAACAGATATTAAAAAAATCATGGTTCTGGGATCAGGACCGATCATCATCGGACAAGCTGCTGAATTTGACTATTCCGGGACTCAAGCTTGTATGGCGTTACGTGAAGAAGGCTATGAAGTAGTTTTGGTCAATTCCAATCCTGCAACTATCATGACAGATACTGACATTGCTGATCGGGTCTATTTAGAGCCATTAACGGTCGAATCAGTTTCGCGCATCATGCGCCAAGAATATCCCGATGCTTTGTTGCCAACATTAGGTGGTCAGATCGGGTTGAACTTAGCGATCGCATTGCATGAAAGTGGGATCTTAGATGAGCTTGGGATCGAACTTTTAGGTACAAAATTATCTGCGATCGATCAAGCTGAAGACCGCGAAAAATTCAAAGAGCTGATGTTACAATTAGATGAACCGATCCCAGCTTCAAAGACGGTCAATACAGTAGCAGAAGCCTTGGAATTTGCTGAAACGATCGGTTATCCTGTGATCGTACGTCCTGCTTTTACGATGGGCGGTACCGGTGGTGGCTTATGCGATACACCGGCTGAATTAGAAGAGATCGCAGCTAATGGATTGGATCTTTCACCTGCGACCCAGTGTTTGATCGAAAAATCGATCATGGGTTACAAAGAGATCGAATTTGAAGTGATGCGTGATTCAGCTAACAATGCGATGGTAGTTTGTTCGATGGAAAACTTTGATCCAGTTGGGATCCACACTGGTGATTCGATCGTGGTCGCACCAACACAAACATTAACTGATCGTGAGTATCAAATGTTACGAGATTGTTCTTTAAAATTGATCCGTGCACTCAAGATCGAAGGTGGCTGTAATGTTCAGTTAGCACTTGATCCTAACAGTTTCAAGTATAACGTGATCGAAGTAAATCCACGGGTGTCACGTTCCTCAGCCTTGGCTTCTAAAGCAACTGGGTATCCGATCGCTAAAATGGCAGCCAAGATCGCAGTTGGTCTGACACTAGATGAGATCAAAAATCCTGTTACCCAAACGACTTATGCCGAATTTGAACCAGCTTTAGACTATGTAGTTGCTAAGATCCCACGTTGGCCATTTGATAAATTCGCACAGGCAGATCGGACCTTGGGGACCCAAATGAAAGCAACTGGAGAAGTTATGGCGATCGGCCGTAACTTAGAAGAAGCGTTGCAAAAAGCAGTCCGCTCACTTGAGATCGATGAAAAAGATCTTTTATCACCGCGAGTAGCTAAAGCTTCGGATGAAGAATTAGAGAAGAAATTAGTTCACGCCCAAGATGACCGTCTCTTTTATTTGGCTGAGGCCTTTCGTCGTGGCTATACATTAGAAGAGGTCCATGAGTTTACTAAGATCAATCTCTATTATTTAGATATTGTAAAACATATCGTCGAACTTGAAGCTAAAACAAAGGCGCATCCTAATGATCTGGCTTGCTTAAAAGAGGCTAAGTATTATGGCTTTAGTGACCATACGATCGCTAAACTGTGGGATACGACTGCTGAAGAGATCCGTGCTTTACGGAAAGAAAATCAGATCCTTCCTGTCTATAAGATGGTCGATACTTGTGCAGCTGAATTTGAATCGCATACACCATACTTTTATAGTTCATACGATCTTGAAAATGAAAGTCACCCTTCAGCTAAAGGATCGATCCTAGTTATCGGTTCTGGACCGATCCGGATCGGACAAGGGGTCGAATTTGATTACGCTACAGTCCACAGTGTTAAAGCGATCCAAAAACTAGGCTATGAAGCGATCGTGATGAACTCTAATCCTGAAACAGTCTCTACTGATTTTTCAGTCTCAGATAAATTATATTTTGAACCACTTGATCTAGAGGATGTCTTGAACGTGATCGATCTTGAACAGCCTAAAGGTGTGATCGTGCAATTTGGGGGACAAACTGCGATCAATTTAGCAGCTGGCTTAAAAGCAAATGGCGTCAATGTTTTGGGGACCGCAGTTGCTGATCTTGATCGAGCTGAAGATCGTGAGTTATTTGATCAAGTTATCAAACAACTTGGCCTAAAACAACCAGTGGGTAAGACTGCGATGTCAGAAGAAGAAGTCCTTGCGTGCGCCCATGAGATCGGATATCCAGTTTTGGTTCGCCCGAGTTACGTACTTGGCGGGCGGGCAATGGAGATCGTTAATAACGATGAAGAATTGACCCAATATTTAGCTGAAAATGCATACTTGGCCAAAGAACATCCGATCCTAGTCGATGCTTATCTTGAAGGGTACGAATGTGAGGTCGATGCTATCTGCGATGGTAAAGATGTCTTGATCCCAGGTATCATGGAACATATCGAACAAGCTGGCGTCCACTCAGGTGATTCGATGGCGGTATATCCATCGCAAAACTTTGATCAAAGTGTCAAAGACCAAATTGAAGATGCAACTAAGAAATTAGCCATTGCTTTGAAGTGTATCGGGATCATGAATATCCAATTTATCGTGCATAAAGGTGAAGTTTATGTTCTTGAAGTAAATCCACGGGCTAGTCGGACGGTACCATTTTTGAGTAAGATCACTGATATCAAGATGACTCAAGTTGCTACTCAAGTTATCTTAGGCAAGACTTTAAAAGAGCTAGGTTATGGATCGGGGATCTATCCTGAATCTGAAATGATCCATGTCAAAGCTCCGGTCTTTTCCTTTAATAAACTGGCCGATGTCGACAGCTTACTAGGACCAGAAATGAAATCAACTGGTGAAGTCATGGGCAGTGATCATAGCTTTGAAAAGGCACTTTATAAAGCCTTTATTGGAGCCAACATGAAATTGCCGGCTAACGGGAGCGTTTTATTTACGGTCAAAGATAAAGATAAACAGCAAGCTTTAGCTTTAGCGAAACGTTTTGCAAAGATCGGCTATCGGATCTTTGCGACTGCTGGAACAGCTGAATTTTTAAATGAAAATGGGTTGCATACCATGACCGTTGCCAAGATCGGACAAGCTAAACCCGGGATCTTAGATGTTTTACAAAATAATGAAGTTGATATCGTGATCAACACGATGGATCACGACCAAGAAAAAGTATCTGATGGCTTTGTGATCAGACAAACTGCGATCGAGCATAATATTGCTTTGTTGACATCGTTTGATACCGTGGATGCTTTATTGAAAGCTTTAGAAAATCGTTCATTCTCGACTACAGCACTATAAAGGGAGGTAAATTATGTCAAGGTTATCAGTCAAATTACCAGGTTTAGATCTAAAAAATCCTATCATGCCAGCAAGTGGAACTTTTGGCTTTGGAGATGTTGGGGCAGCTCAAAAATTTAATTTGAATACTTTAGGGGCGTTAGTTATCAAGACGACGACACCTGAGGCTCGTGACGGTAATCCCAATCCTAAGATCGCTGTGTTAGACAATGGGGTCATCAATGCGGTCGGATTACAAAATCCGGGGATAACAGCAGTTATTGATGAGAAATTACCAGCGTTAAAGCAAGATTATCCCGACTTACCAGTGTTAGGTAGTGTAGGTGGCTCAACGGTCGCCGATTATGTGGAAGTTGCTAAAAAACTCTCCGATTCTAATTTAGTGACTGCTTTAGAATTGAACATTTCTTGTCCTAACGTGCATGAAGGCGGGATGGCATTTGGGACTGATCCACAGACCGCAGCTGAATTGACCAAACAAGTCAAAGCTGTTTCTAAGGTACCAGTCTATGTTAAACTTTCCCCTAATGTGACTGATGTAGTAGCGATCGCAAAAGCAGTTGAAGCTGCTGGCGCTGATGGCTTGACAATGATCAATACATTGATGGGGATGAGTCTGAATTTAAAAACTCGTAGATCGGTCTTGGGTAATTTGACTGGTGGCTTTTCGGGACATTCGATCAAACCGATCGCGATCAGAATGATCTATCAAGTTTCCCATGCAGTCGAGATCCCGATCATTGGGGTCGGAGGGATCAAGAGTGCCAAAGATATCATCGAGATGTATTTAGCTGGAGCTTCAGCCGTCCAAGTCGGAACGGCGCACTTCTACGATCCTTTGATCTGTCCACATTTAGTTGCAGAATTGCCCAAAGTAATGGATGAGTTGGGGATCGAAAGTATTGAAAAGTTGATCCAAGAAGTACGGGAGGCTAGAGATAATGAAGCTTAAACGTCCGATCATCGCCCTTGATTTCAATGATGCTTTGCGGGCTCTTGCTTTTTTGCAAAACTTTCCGCAAACTGAGAAGCTTTTTGTAAAGATCGGAATGGAACTGTATTACAGTGCAGGCCAAGATCTAGTTAAAGCGGTCTTAGCGCAAGGACACGATGTCTTTTTAGATCTAAAATGCCATGATATCCCGCATACAGTCGAACGGGCAATGTATGTCTTAGGCCAATTAGGTGTTAGTCTCACCACGACACATGCTAATGGGGGGCATGAGATGCTCAAGGCAGCTAGATTCGGCTTAGTTGAAGGGGCGCTAAAAGCTGGTAAAAAAGAACCAAAATTATTAGCGATCACTCAATTGACCTCAACTGATGAACGAGTAGTCAAAGAAGAACAATTGATCTCGGTCGGACTTGATAAAAGTGTGGAAAATTATGCTAAATTAGCGCAAAATGCAGGCTTAGATGGAGTCGTTTGTTCTGGCTGGGAAGCTAGTAGGCTAAGAGAAGTTACGGGGCCAGATTTCTTACGGGTCACGCCTGGGATCCGGCTAAAAACCGACAGTTTAGGCGATCAAAAACGGGTCATGACCCCAGATATGGCGGCACTAAATGGCTCAAGTGCGATCGTCGTTGGGCGCCCGATCACGCAAGCCAAAGATCCCGTGATGGCTTATCAAGAAATTTTTGAGCTTTGGAACCAGTAAGAAAGGATAAAGTAAATGAAAGAAATCGCAAAAGACTTACTCAAAATTCAAGCTGTAAAATTATCCCCAAATGAACCTTTTACTTGGGCAAGTGGGATCAAAAGTCCGATCTATTGTGATAACCGTTTGACGATCAGCTATCCTAAGATCAGAACAGCGATCGCCAAAGGAATTGCCGAATTGATAAGAGAAAAGTATCCAGAAGTCGAAGTTATCGCAGGGACAGCTACGGCAGGGATCCCACATGCAGCTTGGATAGCCGCTGAGTTAGACTTGCCATTGGTTTATGTTCGTTCTAAACCCAAAGATCATGGGCGTGGTAAGCAGATCGAAGGTGTTTTGCATCCTGGGGCTAAAACAGTCGTGATCGACGATCTCCTATCGACGGGTGGGAGCGTCTTGAAAGCTGTTAAGGCTGCGCAAAATGAAGGAGCCGATGTTTTAGGCGTTGGCGCGATCTTTAGTTATCAATTACAAGCGATCGTTGATAATTTTAGTCAAGCAGATCTGAGTTATTTTACATTGACTAATTACTCAGAATTATTGGAAGCAGCCGTTGAAGCTAACTATATTTCAACTGCAGAACGTAAAGTCTTGGAAAAATGGCGCCATGATCCTGAAAACTGGTCAGCTAAAGACTAAATGATAAAAATGACCATCCATACGTATTGGGTGGTCATTTTAAATTTTTAACTCAGATATGAAAAGCTTTTGTTATACAAAATTTAGGAATATTGGTATAATATACAAGGTTTGTTTTTATTAATATAGATACTAAGGCGGTGATTGTTGATGCCTGATGAACAACATAAACATAAGCATCATCATAAGAAGAAAAGACGTTGGTGGAAGTGGGTCTTGATCGCATTGGGCCTCTTTTTACTAATTGATGCAGTTATTGTAGGCAAACTCTATTTCGATGCTAAAAAAGCTGTCGATGTTACATATAAAGCTGTCAAACATGACGATAAGCGTACCGGCAGTGTCAATTTAGACAACGGACAACCGTTTTCGGTCCTTTTATTAGGAAGCGATACTGGTGAGTACGGCCGGACTGAACAAGGGCGTTCCGATACGATCATGGTAGCGGCTGTTACTCCTAAAAAGACGGAATTATTGAGTATTCCACGAGATACTTTAGTTACGATCGCAGGCCATCCAGGCAACAATAAGATCAATGCAGCTTATTCATACGATGGTGTTTCTGGAGCATTGAATACATTACAAAGCTATTTAGATATTCCGATCGACCATTATATCGAGATCAATATGAAAGGCCTTGAACAGTTGTCAGAAGCGATCGGTCCGGTCAAAGTCGATAATGACTTAGAATTTACTAACTTAGATGTTCATTTTCCTAAAGGAGAAGTCACGATCGATTCTGATAATATCTTAGCTTATACTCGGATGCGTTATGAGGATCCGCGAGGCGATTACGGGCGGCAATTGCGCCAACGTCAAGTATTGACTGCTTTAGTGGAAAAAGCAGCTTCGATCGATAGTTTAGCTAAATACCATAGCATTTTGAATGCTATTTCGGCTAATATGAAAACTGATTTAACATTTGATGATATTAAAGATATCGTAACTAATTATGGCGGGGCTAAAAATATCGATCAGATCCAACTCAAGGGTAATGGTCAAATGATCGATGGAGTCTCATATGAAGTCGTACCAAAGGAAAATTTGGATAAAGTTCAATCTCAATTGAAGCAAACGCTAAAAATCAAATAATTAAAATCAAAGTTGAGGATTAATAAGTTCTCAACTTTTTTTCATATATTTTCATTGAAACTTAGAATGAGTGATAGTATACTGATACTGTAGTACAGATCATAACAATATAATTTTTTGTTTATTGTTTTGTGCTTGCGTATTTGAAAATGGTAGATCATGTGGAAGTTATCTACTAGTGGAACGGTAATTTATGGGTGGAAGCATAAATTATCGTTTTTTATTTTATTTTGTGTACTATATTCATTAATTTATCCAAATTTTTAGTAGTTATAGAATTTTTCACTTATAATGGAATTATTCCCCTTAGAGAGTTCAAAAAGTTTTAACATTACTATCATAATATAGTATAATTATTTATATAAAGATAAGATATTTGGCATTTGAATTAATGAAGGATAATGCTACGGGAAAGGATATACTTATATGAAGACACAACAAGAAAACATCTTTTCATCAAAGACGTTGACCTATTTCTTGCAATTAGCTGAAACGATGAGTTATACCCAAGCAGCTCAGATCTTGGGGATCACGCAGCCAGCTTTGACTCAACAAATAAAGAAATTAGAACGAACGGTCGGAGCACCACTGTTTTATTCGGTTGGTAAAAAGTTGCACCTTTCTGATGCGGGCTACACCATGCTAGATGCAACTCACCAGATCTATGAAACATTAAATAAAGCAGCTGATGAGATCCAACAATCGACAAGTGCAACTCAAGGGACGATCAACATTGGGATCTTAGCTTCGATCGAGGATCAAGTCTTCACTGATTTTGCGATCGAATATTACGAAAAAAATAACGGCATCAAACTCTCCACGCATATGTTGACACGTAAGGAGATTTGGGAGCGCTTAGAAAATAATACGATCGATCTAGCGGTAATGTATCTTCCAGATGAAAGTATCAAGAACTGGAAACCATACGAAACTAAAAAGATCATTACCGAAGACCTGATCTTCTTGCACAATAATGAACGCTTAGAAAAGCGCAAGCGGGTGCGGTTCAAGGACACTTTGAACAATAAATGGGTGACATATCCACCACAATACTACTTGAATGATACGATCAGAGAAGCTTATAAGAACGCAATGGTCGATCATCCTAATAGCGTAGCTCACTTTGCTACACCAGAGCAGCTTTTTGAATTTGCTAAACGAACTGGTAGTTACACTGCACTACCAATGTCGTTTGTAACAGCTAAAAACCATGGTGAGATGGGGATGGCGTTATTTGAACCAGAGATCAAGTTCGATTTGGCCTTCGTTTTTAGACGTGGTAAGGATCAGATCCCACGTATCAATAGTTTTTTGAAAACTTTTGATGGTTATCTAGCTAAAAAAGATTACGTTTCACGTCTCAAAGAAAGCCTATAAGCTATTATCAAAGGATCAGTTCCACATAAAAGGGCTCACCACGATGCAAATGCGCATCATGGTGAGTTCTTTTTACATATTTTGAACGTCAAATAGCGACTTATGTCACAGCTTTTTTATTGTTATTTAAGTTTGGCTAGTTGTGTGGTAGAATTATTGAAGTTAGGAATACTTTAGATGGGAGATATTTTTTGATGAAAGAATTAGTTTTCGGACATAAAAATCCAGATACAGATGCGATCGTAGCTGCTAAAGCTTACGCATTTTTGCAAAACGCTTTGGGTAATGAAGTCGAAGCTGTTGCTTTGGGTACACCAAACGAAGAAACAAAATTTGTTTTAGAACATTTTGAAGAACCAGCTCCACGTGTGATCGAAAAGGCAGCTCCTGAAGTAAATGCTGTAATGTTGGTCGATCACAACGAAGAACAACAAAGTGTCGCTGATATTGCTGATGTGACAGTCACACACGTTGTTGATCATCACCGGATCGCTAACTTTGCGACAGCTGCACCTTTGTACTATCATGCTGAACCAGTTGGCTGTACAAGTACGATCATTTACGGTGAATTCGTGCAAAATAACGTTGAGATCCCAGTTAAATTGGCTGGTTTGATGTTATCTGCTATTATTTCTGATACTTTGCTATTCAAATCACCAACGACTACAGCTAAAGATGAAGCTGCTGCAAAAGCTTTAGCTAAGATCGCTAATGTAGATCTAGAAGCTTATGGCCTTGAAATGCTTAAAGCCGGGACAAACTTGGCAAGTAAGACAGAAGAAGAATTGATCACAGCCGATGCAAAATCATTTGACATGGGCGGGAAGACAGTCCGTGTCGATCAAGTAAACACAGTCGATCTTGATGAAGTTTTCGCACGTGAAGCTGCTTTACGTGAAGCTATCGAAAAACAATCGGCTGCTGAAGGTTATGATCTGTTCTTGCTGATGGTAACTAACATCCTAGATTCCAACACACGTCTTTTAGTCGTTGGCGAACCTAAGGAAATGGTCGAAAAGGCCTTTGAAAAAGAATTGGTGGCTGACAAAGTTGATCTACCAGGTGTTGTTTCCCGTAAGAAACAGATCGTTCCACAATTAGAAGAAGCTTTTAACGCTTAAAAGTTGTTTTAGTTAAGTAATAAAAGTGCATGCGCTCAATTTAAGGACGTATGCGCTTTTTATTTTTCAGTAGGAGAAAATAAGCTATTCTTTAAGGGAATTAACCTATTTAAATAAGCACATCATTATAAATGCTTTTAATTGCTGATAACTAAAGGTATAATAATTATAGATAATTAGTTAAGAGGTGCGCTTGATGAGTCAAGAAAAGAGAATTGAATTGATCAAACAATTATTAGAAGAAAGACAGGAATTGTCGACTAAAGATATCATGCAGGAATTTGGGATCTCGCAAGATACTGCGCGACGCGATATCGTGTTGTTAGCTAAACGAGGTGAGGTCAGGCGCACACATGGTGGGATCTTACCATTAGATTTTGGGCGTAGCGTGCCGAACTTTCAAAGCCGTTTAGCTCGTTTCACTAAGCAAAAAACGCAGATCGCCTTAGCAGCCACGCCCTATTTTAAACCGCATCATGTTTATTTTGTCGATTCGTCAACGATCTTATTGAAGACTTGTCAAAATATCAATATGCCCCTAACGATCGTGACCCATTCTTTAGATAATTGTATGGCTTTAGCCGAGCATAATAAAGTACGGGTCAAGGTCTTGAGTGGAACTTTGAATCATGAGAATCGTTATTTCTATTCAAATTTAGCGATCGAAGAATTGCAAAACGTCGTATTTGATACAGCCTTTATTGCCGCATCTGGGATCGATGAAAATGGTGCCTATTTACTTGATCAAGATGATGCTCAGATCGTTGGAATGGCGGTCAAACGGGCGCGTAAAGTCATTTTGGTAGCTGAACATCAAAAGTTTGTCAATAAATCTTACTATCGTATTTGTCCTTTGGATAAGATCTCGTTATTTATCACCGACCAAGCACCGACGCCAGAACAACGTGCGATGTTTGCTCCTGAAACTAAGATGATCGTGACCCAAGAAGACTAGTTAAAAGAAGCCTGCTAGCTTCTTTTTTTATAGATATAGTAAACTTTTAATTTTAATAAAGTTGACAAAAAGGTTTAAAACTCGTATGCTTATGATATTGGTAGTAGAGAGGATGACTGAATTTGAAAAATAGATTATATTACATATCTTTAGCTGGCATCATGCTCGCTTTACTGATCGTTTGTTCACAATTAACGATCCCCTTACCTGTGATACCGTTGACGCTTCAGACATTTGCTGTCGGTTTGTTAGCCTCGATCTTACCGCTAAGATATAGTTTACAGACGATTTTAGTGTATCTATTACTTGGTTTTATCGGTTTACCGATCTTTGCTAATTTTAAAGGGGGGCTAGGCGTCTTATTCAGTAATACTGGGGGCTATTTACTGGGTTTTTTAGTCTATGTCATAATTGTTGGCTCATTGGTCATAAAAAAGCAAACGTTTGGCTGGTTATTAGTTGCTAACAGTCTAGGAGCTTTAATACAGTTGTTATGTGGTTCACTGTGGTTACTTGTGATCAGCGATATCAACTTGGAAAATGCTCTTTTATTGGGAGTTCCCTTTCTTCTTCCTGGAGCAGTTAAGGTCATCCTAGTATGCATATGCGCACAGATCTATTATCGCGAATTTACCAAACGAAGTGCTAAGGTATAGCTATGTCAAAATGCAGTCACACGGGCTGCATTTTTTATTTATTTAAAATTCTTTGGCAATTTTAATTTATCTGCTATATAATGGAGTAAATTTAAAAAAGTGAGGTAATGTTTTTATGCAAGCTAGATTTAACCATAGGATCGAATCCATTGCTGTATCAGATATTCGGCAATTCGATATGGAAGTCAGTCAGATCGAGGGGATCATTAAGTTAACATTAGGAGAGCCAGATTTTAATACACCAAAGCATGTAAAACAAGCTGCGATCGCGGCGATCAATGCGGACCAGTCCCACTATACACCTAATTCGGGAATAATGGAGTTGCGACGTGCTGCCGCTAAGTACTACAAAGAAAAATATGATCTAGCTTACACTCCAGAACAGGTTATTACGACTGTGGGGGCGACAGAAGCGATCGCAGCTAGTTTGCAAACGATCTTAAATCCAGGAGATACAGTCTTGATGCCAACTCCAGTCTTTCCGATCTATGCTCCGATCAGTCAGTTGAATGGAGCCGATGTATTGCAAGTTGATACGAGCGCTGATGGTTTTATTTTAACACCTGAAAAATTACGTGCTACTTTAGATGCAAATAAAGATAAAAATATCAAAGCAGTCGTGTTGGTCTACCCAAGTAATCCAACAGGGGCGACATATACAAAAGGACAATTAGCGGCTTTAGCTAAAGTGATCGCTGAATATGATATTTGGGCTTTATGTGATGAAGTTTATGCTGAGTTGACTTATGAGGGCCAACATGTTTCGTTAGCAAGTTTTTTACCCGAAAATACGATCGTGATCAGCGGTCTATCTAAATCACATGCGATGACTGGCTGGCGTTTGGGTTTTATTTTAGGGCCAAAGGATTTTAGTGAACAAGTTGTCAAAGCACATCAATATATGGTAACCGCACCAACGACAAATGTTCAATTTGCTGCCTTAGAAGCATTGACTAAAGGAAAAGATGACGCCTTGAGCATGCGCAAGGAATATCGAGCTAGACGTGATTTTATGCGCCAAGCTTTAGAAGATGCTGGTTTTGAGGTGGTCAAACCAGACGGTGCTTTTTATTTATTTGCTAAGATCCCCGCTAAATGTGGGCATGACTCATGGAAGTTTGTCCGTGAATTAGCCAAGAAAGCAAAAGTTGCTTTGATCCCAGGTGTTTCCTTTGGTCAAGGTGGTGAAGGGTATGTGCGTTTGAGTTATGCAGCTTCTATGGATGACCTACGCCAAGCAAGTGAACGTATCAAAAAATTTACTGATAATTATTAAGACTACTCCTCACTGTCAAAAAGTGTTAGAATATTTAATTGTGAATAATGCAGTAGAGATGAGGAACAGTGATGACGGAAAATAAGGCTTTAGCTCCGATCGGAGTATTTGATTCAGGTCTCGGCGGGATCAGTGTCTTACGTGAGATCTATAAGCTCATGCCAAATGAGCGCTATTATTTCTTTGGGGATTCGAAAAATTCCCCTTATGGTACAAAAAGTGTAGCCAAAGTCAAAGCTTTGAGCGAAGCGATCGTAGAGGACTTTATCCAGCAAAAGAAAGTCAAAGCGATCGTGATCGCTTGTAATACTGCGACAAGCGCTGCGGCCACATATTTACGTCAAAAGTACCCTGAAATTCCGATCGTAGGACTGGAACCAGCTGTTAAACCAGCTGTTTTGCATCAAACGGGTTCTAAAGTCTTAGTGATGGCGACTCCATTGACTTTAAAGGAAGAAAAATTCAATCATTTGATGGAACGTTTTTCTGATCAAGGCGAGATCATCAAGTTACCAGCACCGAAGTTAGTTGAGTTTGTCGAAAAAGGCGAATTAAGTTCATCAGAATTATATGCATACTTAGAAGATATATTAGCACCGTATAAAGAAAACGTTGATTCAGTTGTTTTAGGATGCACGCATTTTCCATTTGTTAAAAAAGCGATCCAGGATGTTATTGGAAAAAATATCGCTGTTTTTGACGGAGGTGCAGGGGCAGCGCGCGAGTTGAAGCATTTATTGACACAAAAGCAGTTGCTTTCACCTAATCAAACAGCCGGTGAAATAATTTTTGAAAATAGTAATGCCACACCAGTTGAAATTGAGCTGAGCAAAAAACTGATGGACTTGACTGATTAACACAGTCACTTTGAGCTGAGAAGACCTCTCAGCTCTTTTATTTGGAATTTTTTAGATAGTGAGGACAACAAATGACAAAACAACAAAAACTCTGGACGATGCTGACGATTTTGTCGACTTTTCTTTGGGGCGTGTCGGGCTTATTTGCTAAATTTATCTTTGAACTCGAGCCTAGATTGACTCCACTATTATTGAGTCAGATCCGAATGCTCAGTGGGGGCCTAGTTTTATTGGCCTTGGCCAGCTATAAAAAGGAAGCCCCATTAGCGCTTTGGCAAAATAAGCAAAGTGCCAAAACAGCGATCGCTTATGGGCTAGGTGGAATAATTCCAGTACAATTTTGTTATTTTATGGCGATCAAATTAGGTGATGCTTCGATCGCGACGATCTTGCAATTTGTCGGACCATTTTTCATTATTTTATATCTAGCAGTCTTTCAAAAGCAACGACCACGGCGGATCGAACTGATCAGTGCTATGGTGGCATTTTTAGGTGTAGCACTGCTTGCAACGCATGGTGATCTAACTCAATTAGCGATCACACCAGCCGTTTTGATCTGGGGATTACTTTCAGCAGTTGGGGGAGCAGCTAATACTTTGATCCCTCGTAGCTTATTAAAACATTATTCGTCAACGGCAGTGACCGGTTGGGGATTGTTGATCGCCGGGATCGGTTTGACTGTGATCCATCCAAAATTTGAGTCATTTTCTTTGACATTAGAATTAGTATTATTAGTTTTAGCTGTTGTCGTTTTAGGGACGATCATCCCATTTCAACTCTTTACTAATGCTTTGAAATACATCCGCCCAACAACAGCTAGTATGCTAGATGCCTTTGAGCCAATAGCAGCAACGATCGGTTCGATCATCTTTTTTGGTCTACAACTCAGTGGAGCAGATCTGTTAGGCTCATTTTTGGTCATTATTGCTGTTTTAGCCTTGAATTGGCGTCCAAGAAAAAAGAATTTTACCAATAATGTCTAAGTAAAGAGATACTCGTCGTAAATATTGGCGAGTATTTTTTAGCTATATTTTTAAAACGTTTCCATAAGTTATAGCTAAAACTTAGGAAAAATGATAGTATATTATTATGGAATTAGTTCGTATACTGAGATCTGCTATTTAGCTGGAGTGGCCTATTCGGAAAGTTAAAAATGTGCGAGAAGAGTTGCTCACAGTTCGTTAGATGTGGGTCTCAAGTTTAGGAAGGGAAAAACTATATTTCTTTCGCAAGTATAATTACCAAAGATTATGTTGTTTCACATTTTATATAGCTGGGAAAGTCAATGTTAGAAAAAATTCGAGTTAGGCGTCGTTCAAATGAAGTGATCAGTATTGGCGATATTGTTAATTATCGTAAAGCAACATTTGTTGTGATAAACATTTTAAGTATTAGAGTTGCTCCTCGTGCTGCGGGTGAGTTTATCTATTGTGACTGTTTATGTCAACAGCTCCAAACGCCAGATCTGTCGGCTGAATATACGACGACTCAAGCCGAGATCATGTATCAACCGCACGAATTTCGTGAAGTCTCGGAAGTAGGGGAATTTATCTATGATGAAAGTACCGGGATCTGGGTCCAGATCGATGCCATTTTAAATGTACGCTTTGAAGATAAAAATATGTATGTTAAATATGAATTTGCACCGGTAGTTGAGTGGTCAAAGAAAGAGATGCAAACGGCAGTAGTCAAAGAACGACGCAAATGTATGAAATTATTGAAACCAAAGACTGATAATTTGGTAAATGATTAAGGAATAGGGATGGTTTGATGGATAAAATAGCGATAATTTCGGATATCCATGGTAATTTAACAGCGTTAGAGGCTGTTATTGCTGATATCAAAGCTAAAGCAGTTGATGAGGTCTGGGTCTTAGGCGATATTTTGATGCCTGGACCTGGGGGAAAACAGATCTTAGAATTACTGCATTCATTACAGCCAACGGTATTTATCCGCGGCAATTGGGATGATCTGTTATTACACGGGTTAGCCGGTAAGATCGAATTAGTCAAACCTAGTCATGTGTATTTTTCTAAATTAGCAATGACTTGTGGTCAAGATCTAGGACAAGCTGAATTAGATTTTTTAGCTAAAAATCCGATCCAACAAACACTTACGCGTGGTCCATTGACGATCAGTGTCTCACATAATTTGCCAGAGTTAAATTATGGTCAAAAGCTCTATCCTACGAGACCACAAACAGACTTTGATGCCGTTTTAGAGGGGATCCACGCCGATCTAGCAGTCTATGCACATGTTCACCATCAACTGATGCGTTATACGACTGCTGAACAGATCGTGTTAAATCCCGGCTCAGTCGGTGAGCCTTTTTGTGATTGGAAAAAGTTGCAAGCTGATCTTAGAGCGCAGTATGCTTTACTAGAGATCGATGGCTCTGGGGTTAGCGGGATATCTTTTTGTAAAGTCGCCTATGACCACCAAAAAGAATTGGCATTAGCAAAAAAAGCTGATATTGCCTACCTTGAGCTTTACGAAAAACTTTTGACAACAGGCAAGGTCTATACACATGATCAAGAATTATTAGCTAAGTATAATGAAAAGTACGGTTATGACCAAGAAGTGATCGCTTATCAAAATAAAGTTCGATAAATAAAAAGTTACTTTAACTTTAGTAAACAAAAACGATCCCCAGCTTAAAATAAGCTGGGGATCTAAAAACTAACAGGAGGAATTTTTATGGATCTGCAAACTAGTTACGCTACACAATTAGCTGAAATTGATTATTTGGAACGCTTTATCAATTTTATCGATGCTTCACCTAACACGATCCGTACTTATAAAACCTCATTGAAACAATGGTTTAATTACACTAAACAACACCAGATCACAAAGCCGACCCCACAAGATGTTAAAAACTATCGCGAATCTTTGTTAGCAATTGGGTTACGCCCAACAACCGTACAAAATTATTTAATGGCGGTCAAGCAATTTTTCAAATGGACCGAGGAGATGGGGATCTATCGTGATATTGCTAAAAATGTCAAAGGTTTAAAGCTAGGGACCGAACATAAAAAAGATTATCTGACTTCTAAGCAAGCGGCAGCAGTTTTGGAAAATATCGATCGCAGCACTCTAAAAGGTAAGCGCGATTATGCAATGTTAGCCTTGATGTTGACGATGGCTTTGCGAACGATCGAGGTCAGACGTGCTAATATTGAAGATATGCGTGTCAGTGGTGATGTGGTCGTTTTATATGTTCAAGGTAAAGGGCATATCGAAAAGGATGCTCCGATCAGAATGCCCGATCAAGTTGAAACAGCGTTACGTGAATATTTGAGAGCAAGAAAAGAGACAAATAGTGTAGCACCGCTCTTTGCTTCGACTTCTAATAACAACCTAGGTAAGCGGCTTTCAACTCGAAGCATTCGTGGGATCGTAAAACACTGCTTTATTGAAGCTGGTTATAATAGTTCACGTTTAACGGCTCATAGCACGCGACATACCAGTGCTACTTTGAACTTGCTGAATGGTGCCACGTTGGAAGAGACTCAACAGCTTTTGCGGCATACAAACATTCAAACGACTGAGATCTATGCACATCATTTGAACAGTTTAAATAACAAAAGCAGTGATCGGATCAGTGATGCGATCTTTAAGTAGACGTTGGTTTGAAAGCCAACGTTTTTTTATTGAAAAATAACTCGAAAAACTGATAAAGTACAAGTCATTTCTAATTGAAATTATAATTAGTATATTTTAATCATAAAAGTATTATTGTTTTTCTTCTTAATATGCTATAGTAACTGTAATTTAGAACATATAGATTCAAAATCGGGGGACAATTAATTAAAGCATTATCTTTTTTATTAGTAGGATAAAAAGTACAGCAATATCAGTATCAGATATTTTCAAAGGTTATTGATGGGGGAAAATTATGAATTTAAGAAGGGTGACAAATGCTAAATTGATCGTTGTTTTGAGAGAAAAAAAGCACGTACGCTATTTGATCTGTGAAAAAACAGTCAATCGGATCGGAAGTGCGCTATATAACTTAGCCTTGTTGACTTTGGCTTCTAAACAAACGTATAGTACTTTAGCGATATCATTAGTCAAATTGTTTGAAAATTTACCAGGATTGCTTGAGCCTGTATTAGCTTATTTGACTGACCGTGAAACTAAACGTCTCAAAAAAGCAGCATTACTTAACATGATACAAGTTTTGCTCTATTTTGCACTTGCTTTTTTGTTGCTTAAATATCATATGCCACTAGCTTTGTTCGTGATCATCTTATTAGCAAACGTATTATCAGATCTACTCGATGGTTATATGAGTAAGATGTTTACTCCGTTTTCAAAGACTTGGATCGATCAAAGTGAACGGCGCGAAATTTCTTCGTTAGATATCGTTTTATTCAGCTTAAGTATAATTATCGGACAGCTCATTGGTGCGCAATGGTTAGTCGTATACCCCAATAATTTTTGGGGATTAGCACTTTTGAATGCTGTAACCTTTGCTTTGAGCTTATTTTTTCTAAAAAAGATCAAGTTTGATGATACAGTAAAAATGGTAATTTCAGCCCAAGATCACGTCTCAGCCACAGATTTTTTACAAAAAATGAGATTAGCATATACTCATATGAAACAAAAACATATTATGCAGACCGTGTGGTTACTTACATTCGGCAAAGTGATAGCTATGGGATATGGATTACTACTAAACGTTGCCATGGTCTCGACTAGTAATTTACGTTTGGGAAGCTATTCACAGACCCTAGTCATTTTACAACTCACTTCTTTTATCGGTTTACTTTTAGGTTCATTTTTACGTTTTAATTGGTTAGAAAAGGTAAATTATGGTCAACTTATTATGTTGGCTAATGTAGCACTTGTGTTTGCTATAGGGAGTTGTTTTCTCGGATTGCCATTAGGGTATACGCTGTTTTTTAAATTGATCGGTATCATTCTTAGTGGATATATGGCACCTAAATATTATACCGATCTGGTCCAGGTCATCGATGAAGAACAGCTAACTCGTGTCGATAGTCTTATCAATTTTGTTTTATTGATATCTGCTCCACTAGGGATCTTACTGACAACGATCTGTCTGCAACTTTTTAGTCTAAAAACTTCGTGGCTACTCGAATTTGGTGCAACACTCATTTTTATATTGATCGGAGAGATCGTGATCTATAAAAACAAACGTTAATAATAGATAGTGTGCTCAGTGGCAAAAGCTGATCACACTATTTTTATGCCCTAAAATTCAACTTCCGCAAATTAACATTAGCGGAAGTTGAAAGTTTTTTAGCCAAAATCATCCCCATTTTGTTAATATTTGTGTATAATATAGAATGTATGTTCGATAAATAATATCGTTTGATATTTTGCGCTAAGATTGATAATCTATTAACTAGAACGTGAACGCTGCGTTTAAATGCGTCTCTCAGCGTTATATAAAGGAGTGAATTTAATGGCACGAACCGAGACTATCGAACTCACTAATATGTGTTTATTACGCAACGGTGAACAAGTGCTAGTTGAAAACCGACGTAAAAAGCAATGGCCGGGGATCACTTTTCCAGGCGGACATGTTGAAATGGGTGAATCATTTCACCAAGCAATGATCCGAGAATTTTTTGAAGAAACGGGGTTGACTTTATTAGATCCCAAACTTTGTGGGATCAAACAATTTTTTGTCAATGAGACCCGCTACATAGTTTTGCTTTATCGCGCAACCAAATTTTCAGGTGAACTTAAGTCATCAAGTGAAGGTGAGGTCTTCTGGTTGCCTGAATGCGATCTACTAAAGCAAGACCTGGCAAAAACTTTTGATGAAATGTACAAAGTTTTTGCCAATGACACTTTATCCGAGATCTACCAAGTTCAAGATAACATTAATTTATATTGATAGTTATCCTTTTGATGCGGTAAGATAGATAACGTGACTTTTAAATTTGATAAAGGAAATGAATGTATGAGTAAAGTAAAATACGGTGATGACTCCATTCAAGTCTTAAAGGGCTTAGAAGCAGTTAGAAAACGACCTGGGATGTATATCGGTTCCACTGACGGCCGCGGATTGCATCACTTAGTTTATGAAATTGTCGATAATGCAGTTGATGAAGCCTTATCTGGTTATGGTAAAGAGATAGATGTCACGATCCATCCTGATAATTCGATCACAGTCGTTGATTACGGGCGCGGGATGCCAGTTGGGATGCACGCTATGGGGATCCCAACAGTGGAAGTTATTTTCACAGTGTTACATGCTGGGGGGAAATTTGGTCAAGGTGACTATAAAACTTCTGGTGGTCTTCATGGTGTAGGAGCCTCAGTCGTAAACGCACTATCTTCTAGCTTGACTGTCAATACAGTTCGTGATGGCGTTGAGTACGAAGAAGATTTCAAAAATGGTGGTCAACCAGTCGGGACTCTCAAAAAATTAGGCAAAACAAAGAAAAACAGTGGGACTACGGTCACTTTTAAGCCTGATCCTGAGATCTTTTCGACAACAAAATTCAATTATGATACTTTAGCAGAACGTCTACGTGAATCAGCCTTTTTATTAAAAGGTGTCAAGATCGTTTTGACTGATGAAAGGACAGATACCCAAGATATCTTCTTATTTGAAGAGGGGATCAAAGAGTTTGTTTCCTATTTAAATGAAGATAAAGATACATTAGGCGATGTGATGTATTTTGAAGGGCAAAAAGATGGTGTTGAAGTTGAAGTATCTGGTCAATACAATGACGGTTACTCAGAAAATATCATGTCATTTGTTAATAATGTCCGCACTAAAGACGGAGGAACACACGAGGCAGGGATGAAAGCCGCTTGGACTAAAGCGTTCAATGAATACGCTCGTAAAGTCGGTCTTTTAAAGGACAAAGATAAAAATCTTGAAGGTAGCGATGTTCGTGAAGGGCTTTCGGCCATCGTTTCTGTGCGCATCCCTGAAGAATTATTGCAATTTGAAGGACAAACAAAGGGTAAGTTAGGAACACCCGAAGCGCGGGCGATCGTTGATAATGTCGTCAATGAGCAATTGACCTACTATTTGATGGAAAATGGCGATTTCGCTAAAGATCTTGTTAAAAAATCTATTAAAGCTAGAGAGGCGCGCGAAGCTGCGCGTAAAGCGCGTGATGAAAGTCGGAATGGCAAAAAACGACATAAAAAAGATCGGTTGCTTTCAGGTAAATTGACCCCCGCACAATCACGTAATGCCAAACGAAATGAATTGTTCCTCGTCGAAGGGGATTCAGCTGGTGGATCTGCTAAACAAGGGCGCGACCGTAAATTCCAAGCGATCCTACCGTTACGTGGGAAAGTTTTGAATACACAAAAAGCTAAGTTGCAAGATATCTTGAAAAATGAAGAGATCAATACGATGATCTATACGATCGGTGCAGGTGTTGGTGCTGAATTTGAGCTTGAAGATGCCAACTATGACAAGATCATCATCATGACCGATGCTGATACTGACGGTGCGCACATTCAAACGCTATTGTTGACTTTCTTCTATAAATACATGCGTCCGATGATCAATGCCGGTCGAGTATATATCGCTTTACCTCCATTATATAAACTCCAAAAAAGTGTCAATAAAAAACTTCAAGTACGTTACGCTTGGACTGACGAGGAATTGGAAAAACAAGCTAAAGAGATCGGTAAAGGGTATACTTTGCAACGTTTCAAGGGCTTAGGTGAAATGAATGCCGATCAACTTTGGGAAACAACGATGGATCCCAAAACAAGAACTTTGGTCAGAGTCAAGATCGATGATGATGCCTTAGCTGAAAAGCGAGTCACGACCTTGATGGGTGATAAAGTCGAGCCACGACGCAAATGGATCGAGAAAAATGTCCAGTTCACCCTAGAAGAAGATGGAAGCTTATTAGATACGACTTTAGCTAATAAAGCTCATGAAACAGAAGATAAAGCATAGTTAGGAG
Organism: uncultured Ligilactobacillus sp.; assembly: GCF_948826705.1. NCBI lineage: Bacteria > Bacillati > Bacillota > Bacilli > Lactobacillales > Lactobacillaceae > Ligilactobacillus > uncultured Ligilactobacillus sp. The sequence goes on along the minus strand of NZ_CAQLEL010000145.1, from coordinate 2,931 downwards.
CAATTTGTAAATGTCTGAACAAAATATCCAAGAACTATCCTTGGAAGCCGTTATGGGTGAACGTTTTGGACGTTATTCTAAATACATCATCCAAGAGCGCGCCTTACCTGATATTCGGGATGGCTTAAAACCCGTGCAACGCCGGATCTTATTTGCAATGCACGAAGATAAAAATACTTTCGATAAACCATTTAGAAAATCGGCTAAATCTGTAGGTAACGTGATGGGTAATTTCCATCCTCACGGCGATAGTTCGATCTACGAAGCGATGGTGCGTTTGAGTCAAGATTGGAAGTTACGTGAACCGTTGATCGAAATGCACGGTAATAACGGTTCGATGGATGGAGATCCGCCTGCTGCGATGCGTTACACTGAAGCGCGTCTGTCTGAGATCGCTGCTGAAATGCTTAAAGACATTGATAAAAAGACAGTTGATATGGTCCTAAACTTCGATGATACGGAATACGAACCGACTGTTTTACCCGCCCGTTTCCCTAACTTACTGGTAAACGGTGCTACAGGGATCTCAGCGGGATATGCGACCGAGATCCCGACCCACAACTTAGATGAAACGATCCAAGCAACGATCTATTTGATGAAACACCCCGAAGCAAGCTTGGAAGAGTTGATGCAATTTATCAAAGGACCTGATTTCCCAACTGGTGGGATCTTGCAAGGATCAGACGGGATCAAGAAAGCCTATGAAACTGGCCGTGGTCGTGCGATGTTACGTGCTAAGACTGAGATCGAAGCCCTCCGTGGAGGAAAATCTGCGATCGTGGTCACTGAGATCCCTTATGAAGTTAATAAAGCCGTTTTAGTCAAAAAAATAGATGAGATCCGGTTACTCAAAAAAGTTGAAGGGATCGCTGAAGTTCGGGATGAAAGTGACCGTGACGGTTTACGGATCGTGATCGAGTTAAAGAAAAATGCCAATGCTGAAGGGATCTTGAATTATCTCTTTAAAAATACTGATCTCCAGATCTCATATAACTTTAACATGGTCGCGATCGATCATATGCGCCCTAAGCATGTTGGGTTAAAACAGATTTTGATCTCATATTTAGAACATCAACGAGCAGTTACAACTAAACGGACTGAATTTGACTTAAATAAAGCTAAGCAAAGAGAACATATCGTTATTGGTCTGATCAAAGCTTTATCGATCTTAGACCAAGTCATCAAGGTGATTCGTGCTTCTAAAAACCGTAAAGATGCTACTAAGAATTTAGTTCAACAGTTTGATTTCACTGAAAAACAAGCCGATGCGATCGTTGCCTTACAATTGTATCGGTTAACGAATACTGACGTGACTGAGCTAGAAAAAGAAGCCGCTACTCTTAAAAAAGCGATCGCTAAATACGAAAAGATCTTAAATGATCCTAAGGAATTAGATAAGGTCATTCGCCAAGAATTACAAATGATCGCTAAAAAATACGCATCTCCACGTAAAACCGAGATCCAAGCCAAGATCGCATCACTTAAGATAGAAACTGAAGTCTTAGTTGCTCAAGAAGATGTGGTCGTTCAGATCTCACGGGAGGGTTATGTTAAACGCTCCTCATTGCGTTCTTTCAACGCATCAGATGTTAATGATAATGGCTTGCGCGAAGACGATGAACCTATCCTACAAACGACTGTCAACACGTTAGATCATCTCTTTATCTTTACTAATAAAGGAAATGTGATCTATCGTCCAGTTCACGAGATCACCGAATCACGCTTTAAAGATACAGGGGAACATCTCTCGCAAACTGTAGGCTTAGATTCCGATGAGCGTGTCATTTTTGCTAAAGTTTTCAAAAGTTTAGACGAACCAGGAAACTTTGTTTTTGCAACTAAAGAAGGCTTTATCAAGCAGACCGCACTAGTTGATCTAAAGCCTGGCCGGACTTATAAGTCACGGGCAAGTCGTTATATCACACTCAAAACACCGACCGATGAAGTTATTTCGTTGTATTACACAACTGAGAACAAGCAATTAGTCTGTGTATCTTATAATGGTTACGGTCTACGCTATGATCTAGCTGAAGTTCCAACAACAGGGGCACGAGCAGCAGGGGTCAAGTGTATGGATCTACGTGATGATACTTTAGTTTCTGTATTGTTAGCCGATGAGCAAAGCGCACTTGGGTTATTAACGACACGAGGATCATTTAAGAAGATGAAGATCACTGAGATCCCAATAACATCACGGGCTCGCCGAGGAGTACAGATCTTACGGGAACTAAAGAGCAAACCACATCGAGTATTCACTGCGTTTTTGATCGCACCTGATCAACGTTTAGAAGTTATCACCGAGACTGAAAAAATGATCACTGTTGAACCAAATGCCCATAACTTTAATGAGCGCTATTCCAATGGATCGTACGTATTTGATGCTAAAAGTGAGGGTGGACCACAAACTATAAGACTCTATACGATAGAAGATACTGAAACTGAATAATTAAAAAAGAGTATGTTATCCAAGTTGATAGCATACTCTTTTTGATATATCTATTTTTTTAGTTTAGCTACTAATGCTTTGTCTGGCGTGACATAAAGGGTCTTTTGTCCTTCATAGATCACAAAGCCCAGTTTAGCACCATTGGGCTTTCTTAGATGTCGAACTTGCACATAATCGACTGGAACATTGGCTGAGTTCCGAGCCTTAGAATAGTAGGCGGCTAAACTAGCAGCTTGTAGTAAAGTTTCTTTAGTCGGCTGGGCACTATGCACGATCACATGAGATCCAGGGATGTCTTTTACGTGGAGCCAATAGTGATTTTTTTGTGCTGTTTTTAACGACAACCGATCATTTTGCAAATTATTTTTACCGACTGAGATCTCGGTCCCATCAGTAGCAACAAAGGTTTCTGGTTTGCCTAATTTAGGTTTACGCTTTTTTTGTTGCTTAGTTTGGGATAGGTAACCGGCTGTTTGTAATTCGAG
>NZ_CAQLEL010000144.1:0-1138 GCF_948826705.1 uncultured Ligilactobacillus sp. | reverse complement strand
CTCATCATCACGACGAATCTTGAGGGCGAGGACCTGATCAAGCGTTACGGTGATCGTTCTATGTCACGGCTGAGAAAGCATGCTCGTGGAAACTTTATCAGTTTTGCAGGTATCAAAGATCACAGAATGTTGAAAGAAGGTAAATAAATATTGAATAACAAGAGCCTAATACCACTAGATACAGAGAAAAAAACGAAAATTGAATTGTATAACGATAATTTTGAAAACTTTAAACGCTATCAGATACCAAAAGCGCAACTGATGATTGCAGATATTCCTTACAATATCGGGAATAATGCCTATGCAAGTAACCCAGCTTGGTATAAAGATGGTGACAACAAAAAAGGCGAAAGCGAAAAAGCCAAGCAAAACTTTTTCAACCGTGATGAACGTTTTAACGTTGTTAACTTCATGAAGTTTGCTAGGAAGATGCTTATTAAAGAGCCTAAAGAGCGTGGAAAAGCGCCAGCTATGATCGTGTTTTGTGCTTGGGAACAAATTCCGATGTTAGTCGAAACTGGGAAAAAAGAAGGCTTTAATCATGCTTATCCATTGATTTTCATTAAAAAGTCGAGTTCGCAAGCATTAAAAGCAAACATGAAGATAGTGGGAGCTACAGAATATGCGATAGTTCTGTATCGTGATAAGTTACCTAAATTTAACAATGATGGACGAATGATCATGAATTGGTTCAATTGGGAAATTGACAATGGTTATCCAAAAATCCACCCAACGCAAAAGCCTATTCCGGTGTTGAAACGTTTGATAGAGATCTTTACTGATCCGGGCGATGTTGTTATCGATCCAACTGCTGGAAGTGGAAGCACACTAAGAGCTGCAGCGGAACTCAATCGAAGTGCTTATGGTTTTGAAGTTGAGCGAGATATGTGTAAAAAAGCAAATGAGTGCATGCTTAAGACATTTGAGATTTCTTTGGTGTGATAGTCAAATATTGGACAGGAGATGATGACTGATGATATATGAACGAGAAGGCGACGAGATAATCACAGGCGCATCAGATGTACTGTGGGATAATATAACATTTGTGGTGATTGATGACAAAATGTTGTCCGATGATGGCTATACGTATGTTAACGCTGGCCTTAACGGTGTTGAGGAGCGATGGAACGAAGAAACG
>NZ_CAQLEL010000143.1:0-33884 GCF_948826705.1 uncultured Ligilactobacillus sp. | reverse complement strand
GTTTTAGAAACGATCCATATGATATCTGATCAAAAGCTTGATGTCCGCACTGTTACCATGGGGATCTCCTTGATGGATTGCATTGATAGTGACAGTGATGTGGCTTGCCAAAAGATCTACGATAAGATCACTACCAAGGCTAAAGATCTGGTCAAAACGGCCGAACAGATCGAGATGGAATACGGGATCCCGATCGTCAATAAGCGTGTGGCGGTGACGCCGATCTCTTTAGTTGCAGGGGCTAGCCAAGATAAGGATCACGTCAAATACGCTAAAACTTTGGATAAGGCGGCTCAAGCATTGGGGATCGATTTTATCGGTGGCTTTTCTGCGCTTGTTCAAAAGGGGATGACTAAAGGTGACCAAACCTTGATCGCTTCATTACCCGAAGCTTTGGCACAAACGAACTTGGTCTGTGCCTCAGTCAATGTCGGTTCCAGCAAGAGTGGGATCAACATGGATGCGGTCAAACAAATGGGGGAAGTTATCACAACGGCTTCTAAATTAGATTATATGACTAATGCTAAATTGGTCGTCTTCTGTAATGCGGTCGAAGACAATCCCTTTATGGCAGGTGGTTTCCATGGGATCAGTGAACCGGATGTAGTGATCAATGTCGGAGTCTCGGGGCCTGGTGTCGTTAAAGCAGCTTTAGAGCATGTTAAAGGTCGACCGCTCGATCAAGTGGCAGAAACGATCAAACAGACAGCTTTTAAAGTCACACGGATGGGACAGTTAGTCGGCGGTGTAGCAGCCAAACGGTTAAATGTACCGTTTGGGATCGTTGACCTTTCCTTAGCCCCGACACCGGCTGTGGGTGATTCAGTTGCTCAGATCTTAGAAGAGATAGGTCTCGCTCAAGTCGGGACGCATGGAACAACCGCCGCTTTGGCGATGTTAAATGATGCAGTAAAAAAGGGCGGTATCATGGCTTGCAGTCATGTAGGTGGATTATCTGGTGCCTTTATCCCAGTCTCTGAAGATGCGGGGATGATCGCTGCTGTTGAAGCGAAAACATTATCTTTGGATAAATTAGAAGCCATGACAGCTGTTTGTTCAGTTGGTCTGGATATGATCGCTTTACCAGGTGATATTCCAGCCACAACTGTCAGTGCAATGATCGCCGATGAAGCTGCGATCGGGATGATCAACAATAAAACAACTGCTGTACGGGTGATCCCTGTTCCAGGCAAAAAAGTCGGCGATCAAGTTGAATTTGGTGGTTTACTGGGACATGCACCGATCATGCCATACAATCAAGCTTCAAGTGCTACGATGATCGCTCGTGGTGGCTTGATCCCAGCCCCGATCCACAGTTTTAAGAATTGATGACTGTTTTTGACTGAATATACTTTCAAATAATTGTAAATGAAATGCCGTTTTCAAATAGAAAACGGCATTTTTTAGATATATATTTAAAAATTTTCATGAAAGATAATATAATATGTTAAATTTTTTTGAAATTTTATGACGTTTTATGACCTTTTGTGATTGATTTTTGTTGATTCAGATGATATTATAATTTGGGAGGTGTAATGAAAGTGCTTGCAGAGGAAAGACAACAGCATATTTTGCAGATGTTAAAGGAAAATAATGTCGTTAAACTTAAAGAGATCCGCAAACAAACTAATTGTTCTGAGTCATCGGCTCGGCGTGATCTTCAGCTTTTGGAAGAAAAGGGCTTGTTGATCCGGGTGCATGGTGGTGCCAAGATCAAGCATTCGCTCCAACGTGAACTTGATATGAGTGGCAAAGCATCGAAGAATACGGCTCAAAAAGGGGCGATCGCCCAAGCAGCTGCAAAGTTAGTCGAAGCTGAAGATGTGATCTACTTGGACGCAGGAACGACGACTTTAGCGATGATCCCATATTTAAATAAGCCAGAACTGACGGTTGTGACTAATGGAGTTATGCATGCTTCGCTATTAGCTGATCAAAACGTGCGTACGATCTTGGTCGGCGGTGAGTTGAAAAATACTACTAAAGCAATTATTGGTGTCAAAGCAGTCAGTTCGCTGACACAATTACGGTTTAATAAAGCGTTTTTGGGTATCAATGGGATCCATCCTCGTTATGGGTTCACTACGCCCGATCCCGATGAGGCAGCAGTCAAGACAACAGCGTTAGAGCAAAGCGAAGAATGCTTTGTTTTGGCTGATCCAAGCAAATTTGACAATGTTTCCTTTGTCAAAGTAGCTGAACTTTCGCAAGCAACGATCATTACCAGCAGTCTTTCACAACCAGTGAGAGCGCGTTATCGCGAACAAACGACGATTCAGGAGGATTTTTGATGATTTATACAGTAACTGTCAACCCTTCGATCGACTATATCGTCCAGTTAAATGAACTAACTTTAGGCGAAGTCAACCGAATGGATTATGACAATAAATTACCTGGGGGCAAAGGGATAAATGTTTCCCGTATCTTGAAAGAACTTGGCTTGGATAATACAGCTTGGGGCTTTTTAGGTGGTTTTACCGGTGAATTTGTTAAAGAAGCTCTAGAAAAGACCGGGCTTAAGACGAACTTTACTTTGATCAAAGCTGATACGCGGATCAACGTTAAGATAAAAGCACAGGCAGAAACTGAGATCAACGGTCGCGGACCTGAATTGACTAAAGAAGAGATAGCAGCTTTTACAGCGCAATTCGATAAATTGACCGCTGATGACGTGGTGATCTTTGCTGGTAGTCTAGTCCCAAGTTTGAGCGATGATTTTTACTTTGATCTGATCAAAGTTATTCGTCAAAAGGGTGCCCAATTTGTGATCGATACGACAGGTGAAAGTTTGTTGAAGACTTTGCCAGAAAATCCCTTAGTGGTCAAACCTAATAACCATGAATTAGCTGAATTATTTGGTGTAGAACTAAATAGTATCGACGACATCGTTAAATATGGTAAGAAGTTACTTGAAATGGGTGCACAACACGTCTTGATCTCGATGGCAGGCGATGGCGGTTTGATGATCACTAAAGATAAAGTCTATCGTTCATACGCACCAAAAGGCACCGTGATCAACTCAGTCGGTGCTGGTGATTCTATGATCGGTGGTTTTACTGGAACATATGCTAAGACTAAAGATCCACTTGAAGCTTTCCGTTATGGATTAGCTTGTGGCTCTGCAACAGCCTTTTCTGAAGATCTGGCTGATGCTAAAAAGATCAATGAGATCTTACCGATGATCGAGATCGAAGAATATAAATAATTAAAAAGGAAGTGTAAGACATGGATATTCGTGACTTATTGATGACCGACCTTATGATCATGGATCTTAAGGCTACGACCAAAAATGAAGTCATCGATGAAATGGTGCATAACTTATTTGTTAAAGGCATCATCGACGACGAAGAATTATACAAAAAAGATATCTTAAAACGTGAAGCTGAAAGCTCAACTGGCATGGGTGAAGGGATCGCGATCCCTCATGCTCATGATACGGCAGTTAAGAAACCTGCTGTAATGTTTGCGCGCAGTGTCAATGGGGTCGACTACCAATCAATGGACGGTCAACCAGCGCACCTATTCTTTATGATCGCAGCTCCAGAAGGTGGAGATAATACCCACTTACAAGCTTTAGCAGCTTTATCCCAAGTTTTGATGGACCCAGATGTGGTCAACGCTTTGAAAGCAGCTGATACACCACAAAAAGTCCAAGATATCTTTGCTAAAGCAGTTGCTAAAAAAGAAGCTGAAAACAAAGCCCAAGAAGAACGTGAAAAAGCAGCTGCTAACAAACCAGTTGATAATTCTCGTCCATATATCGTAGCTGTAACAGCTTGTCCAAACGGGATCGCGCATACTTATATGGCGGAAGAAAACTTGAAAAAACAAGCTGATAAGATGGGTGTTGACATCAAAGTTGAAACAAACGGTTCTGAAGGTATCAAGCATCGTTTGACAGCTGATGAGATCAAGCGCGCTAAGGGTGTTATCGTGGCCGCTGACAAGAAAGTCGAAATGGCACGTTTTGATGGCAAGAATTTGGTCAATAAACCAGTTACTGATGCGATCAAAGATCCTGAAAAGTTGATCAATGAAGTTTTAGAAGATAAAGCACCAGTCTTTCATGCAAGTGCTAATGATGCAACTGAAGAAAGCAACTCGACCGGTTCTGTTTGGGGCGATATCTATAAACAATTGATGAACGGGATCTCCCACATGTTACCATTCGTTATCGGTGGTGGGATCTTGATGGCGATCTCCTTTATCGTCGAACAATACATGGGTGGTGCTAAGTCACCAGCTTTCATCTTCTTGAACAATGCTGGTAACATGGCATTTGCTTTCATGGTTCCAGTTTTAGCTGCTTACATCGCTGAAGCTATCGGTGATCGTCCAGCCTTGATGCCAGGTTTTGTTGGTGGCTTCATGGCAACAGTTTACAGTGGTTCATTTGGCGGGGCTTACACAGCTAATGTGATGGCTGATGCTAAATCCGCAGCTGGTTTCTTAGGTGGTATCGCAGCTGGTTTTATCGCTGGTTACTTGATGGTCGGTCTAAAGAAACTTTGTGCTCACTTACCTAAGAGTGTCGAAGGGATGAAGCCGATGTTGATCTATCCAGTCTTGGGATTGTTGTTCATCGCTTTGATCATGTACTTTATCATCAATCCGATCTTCTCAACGATCAACATCTGGATCACAAACTTCTTGAACCACTTAGGAACAGGTAACTTAGTCGTGCTTACCTTAGTCTTAGCTGGGATGATGGCGATCGATATGGGTGGTCCTTTCAACAAGGCTGCTTATGTCTTTGCTTCCGGTGCTTTTGCTAACGATCCTAAATCTGTTGTAGCTGCAACGTTGATGGCGGCGGTTATGGTCGGCGGGATGATCCCACCATTTGCTACAGCGATCGCGACAGCTTTCTTCCCTAATAAATTCCCAGAACAAGAACGCCGTGCAGGTATCTCTAACTGGGTCTTAGGGTTCTCATTTATCACAGAAGGTGCGATCCCATTTGCTACAGCTGATCCAGGTCGTGTGATCCCATCATGTGTCTTGGGTTCTGCGATCGGTGGGGCTTTAGTTGGCCTTTGGCATGTTTCTGTACCAGCGCCACACGGTGGTTTCTGGGTAACGCCATTAGCAACTAACCCACTTGGCTATATCGCAGCCGTTGCGATCGGTTCGATCATCGCAGGTGTGGTCTTAGGTCTCTGGAAAAAAGAACATAAGGGTTAATTTGATCTAAAGATAAGTAATACGGCGTAAGCTCTAGGGGCTTGCGCCGTATTTTTATGGTGTAGATGAACTATAATAGCACTAACAACTATATATTTGTTATACTAACATTGATATACAGTACGATGGAAAATTAGAAGTTCGGAGTAGCTATGAATAAAGATAAGATATATTCTGTACAGGATAAAAAGAAAGGAATAAGTAGATTTAAAGTGGATCTACTTATTTATGGAATAATATTATTGACTGCATTTAGCAGTCTATATTGGCAACATACTCCTCAGATCTTTTTGCAAGAAACGATCAGCAAAAAGTATTTGATAGCCAATGTAATACGTGGATTTTCAGTGACAGGCATACCGATCACGCTTCTTTTACTTGGCTATTTTATGACTAGGACCAGAAAGATCGGTATTTTTCAAGCTTGGGGGTTTTTATTTATTGGAACATGGTGCTGTTTGTTAGTAGCGTGTTTCTCACAAGATTCGACGTGGATCGGGCATTTTTATAATGCCCTTTTACCAGTCTTACGTAATACTTCACCATTATTTAGTGGTGTTTTATTAGCGATCTTAACTAATAAAGTGGTCGCAAAGCACTTGATGAATGAACGGTATGCTTACTATCTTTTCTTTTTGTTTACATTTGGGGTACCAACAATATTTGATAAAGATATTTTTAACTACAGTGGTGGGACAACAGTACTTTATGCGTGGATGGTATTTACATTGGGTGCTAATTTACCAGATAGCGGTTTATCTAAGAAAACATGGTGCTTGTTAACTAGTGCTTCAGCCATAGTGTTAGCGATCATGTTAGCACTTATGCCATTGATATCTGAAGGGACTCATGGGGATCTGAGTACAGCAACTAGATTGACAGATGCAGCTAATTTGTTTACTATGCTATTTTCATTTTGTTTAGTTCACCTTCTTTTGAACCTGAAGTTAAATAGAGTGCAATTATTTAGCTTGTTAGGGAGTGTTTTATTTTCAACGTCATCGTTTTTGATAGAAGCGCTGAATACTGCTAATGAAAAATCTACCTGGGGTATCAGGTATATGGAATTATTTGAAACTATATTGGTATTCCTGGTGATTTGGTCAGTAGTACATATATATGTTAAGTCGAAATTCTTTAAAAAGCTTAGTAAATTAGATAAAAAGCTAGATTCTTTGTATTTAGCCGATCTAGAAAAAAATATCAAACTGATATTGGTGCACTTCAAGAGAGCTTTAAGTTCCCATAAACTGGTATTGATCGTCAGTGGGGTAATGTTAGTTTTAGCGTATATTTCTATGGTTATAACAAATGTTGGGGGACGTGTGGCTGACACTATCGAGGGTGATAAGTCATACAATGCTTTGACTTATGCGATCCTACAACGTCCCCAGATCATTGTGATCAACGCACTATTATTTGCTGGGTTATATCTTTTTTTGCGTGGCTTGACTAATAGTTTTTGGTTTTCGTTTTTAGTAAGTGATTACTTGATAATCATTTGGTGTGTTGCAACATATTTGAAGATCGCTAGTCGTCGTGAACCTATATTGCCTTCTGAGGTCGCTATGTTAGGAGCTTATCGTAATCTTTTGAACATGGTCCCACATTGGATTTTGAGCCTAGGTGTAGTTGTTTCGATCATACTATTATGTGTGATCCTTTTGTTATCGTGGAAGGTGAAGGTCAAAAAATTACCTTTAAAGACACGTATGAAATGCGTAATGATACCAGCTGTAGTTGTATGTAGTAGCTTCTTTTGGAATCATGACGATTTTATTTTGAAAAAACCGATGAAAATGTTAGGAATAGATCCAACATTTTACAATCAACTAAATGGAGCTCAGATAAATGGCCCGACATTACAGTTTTTAAATAATTTGGATGTTGTTATCATGAAACGACCTGAAGGATATTCCAAAACTAAAGTCGAAGCGATCATTGCTAAGTATAGCGAGTTAGCTAATGAGATCAACAAGACACGTACAAATGATCTGTCAAAACAAACGATCATCTTTAATTTAAGTGAGAGCTTTAGTGATCCGAATCATGTTAAAGCCACTAAATTAAAGGGAGATCCGATCCCATATATCCATCAGTTAATGAATGAGACAACTTCTGGCTATATGATAAGTTCAGGTTTTGGGGGTGGAACAGCTAATATTGAGTATATGACAATGACAGGCTTACCGTTGGCTAACTTTTCACCAACATTGAGTACACCATATACGCAATTAGTTTCGACTCATAGCTATAATCCGTCGATCGTAAATTACTTTTCAAATGCAGTAGCTATTCATCCGTATGTAGGAAATTTCTACAGTCGACCAAAAGCATATGAAAATTTGGGATTTAATGATTTTATCTACTTAGGAAGTAAAAAGAAGATCAAGCATCAAGAAAAGATCCAAAATAATCCATATTTATCGGATAAGGTCGCATATGCTAACACACTTGATGTGATCAATGAAAGTAAGGACAATGGACAATTTATCAACTTGGTAACGATGCAAAACCATATGCCATATAACAAGGCGTATTATAGTGATAATACTGAATTTGAGGTAGAAGAAGCAGTTGGGTTGAACGATGAAATTCGTGAGCAGATCAATAATTTTGCGACAGGGATCCATTACACAGATAGGTATGTAGCCGAATTTATCGAGCAGTTAGAAGCTATCGATAAGCCTATCACACTTGTTTTTTACGGCGATCACCTGCCTGGAATGTATGCTAATGATATGATCAAAGATGGTTTGAATCTCCATGAGACAGATTACTTTATTTATTCAAATAAAGCAGCTCGTGAACAAGGCGCTAGGACTAATTTGGGGAAGTCACGCTATATTTCTCCAAATGATTTTCCGGCAATGGTGGCAGAGGCAACGAATTCGAAAGTTTCTCCATACTATGCTCTCTTGACTAATGTTTATCAAAGTTTACCTGCTTTTTATATTGGTAGTGAATCCAATAATACATCAGTGAGAAATGTTGAGTATGTAACTGAGGATGAAAAAATTGTGAGTGAACAAAATTTGACAGAAGATCAAAAAGAGTTATTGAGCGATTTGAGGATCATTCAGTATGATATTACTGCTGGAAAAAATTACGTAAAAGATACGGATTTTATGAAGATCCAAAGTAGTGATGGGAATGAATAATAATGAAGAATATAAAAATAAATAGTATGGTATTGTTGCTTTTTTTGGTGATCACAGTATGTATGATCTATCCATTAGCAGCAACAGGCAGAATTGCGGCTCAAGTTGATTGGTTATTTCATGCGGCACGTGTAGAGCAGATCTATCGCAATTTAAGTGAAGGTACTTTATTCACCTATATCGCAACTTCTACATTTCAAAGTACGGGTGTCGGGTCATTTTTATTTTATCCGGTCATCTTTATTTACCCTTGGGCATGGTTGCGGTTTATTACGACACCAGTAGTTGCTTACTATATTTGGGTCGGGGCCTTTATGTTTATGACCTTCGTGATCAGCTATTTTTCGATGCTATCTTTTTCGAAGGGAAAACATCTCAGGAGTTTTATTTTTGCGCTCCTCTATACGTTAGCACCATATCGACTTTATTTAGGGCCAGCTAGTTTTGTTGTGGGTGAGTATATTGCAAGTACATTTATTCCACTAGCATTTTTAGGCTTTTACCATATCATCTGTGGCGATAAAAGAAAATGGTATTGGTTGACTATCGGAATGACGCTATTAGTATATAGTCATATGTTGAGTATTTTATTGACCAGTGAGATTTTTACGATTTTGTTGCTTGTAGCATTCTTTACAGATTACCTTGATCTTAAAAGAGTGAAATATTTACTAATAAGTGCAGGGGCTACTGTGATCTTAGCTTTACCAGTAATTATTCCGCTATTTACAGATTATTTTGGAAAGGGAATAACAGCAACCTATCCAGGAGTAGGAATGACCCAAAACTTAGGTGAAGTGTTTACGACTTCACTAAGTAATACCGCTACTAGTTCAAGTATCGGGATAGTTTTATTGCTAGTGTTACTCAGTGGGTGGAAATGGATCAAGCAAGATTCTTTGGAATTACCCCTCTATATCTTGGCGATCTGTCTGACCTTGATATCAACGGCAATATTTCCGTGGAAATCTTTTAATGGTTCTTTTTTAGCTTTGTTACAGTTACCCTATCGTTACTTGATATATGTTGTTTTGTTGACAGCTATTTTAGGTTCAAGAGTGATCGTTGAATTATTAGCAAAGTATGGATCATTAAAAACGAATTGGCGTAGATCCATGACGGTGCTAACATTATTGCTAGTAAGCTTGATCAGTTATTATGGTTCGATCAGTAATTTATCTGACCGCTTGGCTAATACGGCTAAGAATAAAGAAACAATTATTAAGCCTTTAAAAGCAGATGAGCAAGCGATCTTATATGCGGGGATCCTGACAGATAAGAACTATCAAGCACAGTTTAACTATTGGGCACAAACAGGTGAAGTTGATTATTTTCCAACTAAAACGTTGAGAAAAAATCACTTTTTAGAATACATCGTTATGGATTGGGATAAAGCTTACAGAACAAATAAAGATGTCTATAGTATTATATCTGGTGTTACTAGAATAAACGGACAAGAGATGCGAATAAAGCCATATACAAGTGCAAATACACTACAATATCAAGTAGAGCTCGCTAAAAATGGTAAAGTAGATCTGCCGGTAGTCCACTATGCTCATACAGTAGTATCAGTCGATGAGAAACAAGTGGCTTATCAAAACAGTAAACGAAATACAGTACAACTTGAACTGGAAAAAGGAAAACATACTGTGGTTATCGGTTATTTACCATCAAAAGCGTTCTTTGTAGGAACAAAGATAGCTTTGATCGGATGGGGAGCACTGTTTATTTGGATCATAGGTCAAATTTATTATTTTAAACGTAATAAATAAGCACCGTTAGTACCTACTTGGTAAGTAACTAACGGTGCTTATTTTTAGTTTCTATCTTTCTTATTGCGACTAAAGAAAATAGCCGTCAAGATGAGAAGGAAGACAGCGCCAACTGAAACTGATACACGGGTATCCGGATTGATGAACATGAAGATCATGATCACAACTAGCGAAATGATCGCAAAGTAGTTTGAAAATGGATAAAGTGGCATCTTAAATGGATGATCCATCAATTCATGGGCATTTTGACGGCGGAATCGTAATTCTGAGATCAAGATCACAAACCATGGTACCATTCCTGGTAAAACACTAGAACTATAGACAACAACGAATAGATTAGCCGTATTTTTGTTTAAGCTAGTCAAAACAATATTCAAGATAAAGCCAAGTAATATCCCACCTGAAATAGCTAAGATCGCAATGTTTGGAACAACATGTTTGGATAACTTACTAAAGATCTTAGGTGCTTCATGGTCGATCGAAAGTTTAAAGAGCATTCGGCTAGAACTATAGATCCCAGAGTTAGCACCAGACATAGCTGCAGTCAAGACGACAAAGTTGATGATCGAAGCGGCACCTGTGATCCCGACTTTAGAAAAGGTCTCAACAAATGGTGAGCCGATAGATGCTAATTGATTCCAAGGATAGATCGTTACGATCACAAAAATTGCACCGATATAAAAGATCAAGATCCGCCAAACGATCGATCTAACAGCTGCTACGATCGCATGTTTAGGGTCAGCGGCTTCTCCAGCTGTGATCCCTAGGAGTTCGATTCCTTGGTATGAACCAACAATGATCGAAAGTGAGAACATAAAGCCCTTGAACCCACCTGGGAAAAAGCCACCGTGATCCCAGAGATTAGATAAGCCTAATGGTTGCCAGTTATTTCCAAAGCCAAGAAAGATAACTGCAAGCCCCATAACGATCATCAAGATGATCGTTACGACCTTGATCAAAGCAAAATAAAACTCTAAAGTTCCATAAGCTTTAGCTGAAGCAAGATTAGCTAATGTTAATGTGATCACAACAACTAACCCTGAGACCCAGTCTGGGAGATCAGGCCACCAGTAGTTTAAATACTGGGTAACAGCAATAACTTCACTGATCCCGACAACGATATATTGAAAGATGTTGCTCCATTTAGTTAAATAACCAGCGAGTGGATGAATATAATCGGTAGCGTAATCAGCAAAAGACCCAGTCCCAGGTTTGATGTAGATCATTTCACCAAGAGCACGCATAACGGCATATAAAACGATCCCAACAAAGGCATAAGCTAGTAAAACTGATGGACCAGTCCATTTGATGGTAGACGTCGATCCCATAAATAAACCGACCCCGATCGTTCCTCCAAGAGCGATCATTTCCATTTGACCAGATGTGAGTGATCGATTTAAATGATTTTTTGGCTGTTCGTTTGAATCCTTACTCATAAAAAATCCCCATTTCTTTGTTCTATGCAAAAAAGCTAACTAAAAAGCGGTATCGACATAACATATGTTAGGTGATATTGCTGATCAGTTAGCTTCATTAATAGACATTTTCTTATCTCAAATAGCCCCAACCAGCCTACATAGTGGTGGTTGAGGTGGTGGTTGCTGTAGTTTGTGTACTAATATCGTAATTCATGGTAACAACCTCCGTGAGCTTTATAAGGTTAGAATACCATTAAAGCTTTGATCGTGCAAGATAAAATTTTAAGTAGTTGGCTAAGTAACTATAGAGATAGGATAGTTGAAAAATTTGTAATATAATATTCTTGACGCATCACGGGTGTAAAGTTTCACGTGAAACATATAATGCCTAATTTAATATTTAATTTCTGGAGGAAATATGAAGAAGAGGATCGACTGGATAGATATAGTTCGTGCAGTAGGGATGTTTCTGATCATTATGGGACACACATTGGAAGTCTATACTTACTCAATTGTTGGAAAGATGATTTTTGCTGTACATGTACCAGTATTTTTTGTTTTGTCGGGGTATCTTTATAAAGAAAAATCAGTTAAAAAGATTTTTAAAGGGGGGAATGCTAATCTATTATTGCCATACTTTGCAACCTTGATCATTGTAGTTATTATCACGAGGTTCAATTTTATTTTTCCTAACTGGATCTACAATTTAGATATGCACAATTTTTGGATATCAGCTTTTTACGGTAGTGGAACGACCTTGAATCCATTTTGGGATAATTCGTTAACGATCAATGCAATAGGTGCTATTTGGTTTTTATTGGCAATGTATTTTGGTAATATCATCTTTAACACTATTATAAAGAGTAGTCGTGGGAATTTATTCGTAAGTGGGGTCATGGCAACGGCTATAACATTTGGGGGATTTTATTTGAGTGATATGGGTATTTTACTACCATGGTCTCTTAATGCAGCAATGGCTAGCCAGTTATTTTACTATGGTGGTCATTTGTTTAGAAGATTCGATCTGATCGAAAAATATGGAAGAGCTGGATGCTTTGTCGGAGTCATGTTATGGATAATATCAGCCCAAAGTGGCTTTTTATATCTTAATATCGCACATGCGGATTCACCGATCTTGGCAATTTTAGGTGGTATTGGTGGTAGTTTTACTTTGATGTACTTGGCAAAATTGCTTTGTGAGACCAACTTGAATTTAGCTGCTGTTAAATATTATGGAAAGATGTCGTTGATCGTTTTGTGTGTTCATCTGATAGATTTAAATTCATGCGCTATTTCAGGAAAGATATATGAAACTTTAGCTCAAATAACAGGAAATCAGATTTTTGCGGTCAGCATGGAAATATTGTATCGCTTCTTGTTGACTGTTGTTGGAATTGTTATTATTCCAAAGTTACCAGTAGTTCGTTCTTTTTACTTAAATCGCACATATCCTTTTTTCGCAAAAAAGTGAGAGTTCTATCAGTCAAAAATTAGAGCTACGGTATGTCCTACTCTTTATTTGAAATTCGATCTAGTCAAGAGCTTTTGTAGGTCTTTAGGTATGCGTAAAAGAATCCTATACTGAGGGTAAAAAACGAAAGAGGTGTATTAGTGTTGAAAAAATATAGTCTATATATTGGTAATTTTTTACTTACTTTTTTGATATTAAGTACGGTCTTGTTTGTGGGAGGATTTGCTCCTTTTGGTAATAAATCATTAGCGATCATGGATGCCTCAATACAGTATCTGGATTTCTTTTCTTACTGGAAAGACGTTTTATCAGGACAAAATAGTGCTATATTTACTTTTAGTAATTTATTAGGAGCAGGGAATTGGTCGCAAGTAACTTATTATCTACTATCACCATTCAATCTTTTAGTTGTATTTTTCTCTAAAGAGAATTTAAATGTCTTTTTTGATTTAGTAGTCGTTTTGAAGCTATCTTTGGCTGCAATGACTAGTACTATATTTTTGAATGTGAGAACTAAAGATAGTTTGAAAAAATGGGTGCTTATTTTACTTGCACTGAGCTATGCATTGATGCAGTACAATATCGCTCAGAGCAGTAATATCATGTGGTTGGATGGTGTTTATCTATTACCATTGAATTTATTAGGTGTTTACCTAGTTACGCAACAGCGATCAAGAGGAATTTATATTTTGGCGCTATCGATCGGCTTTGGTTTGATCGTGAATTGGTATGTCGGTGCGATCAATTGTCTATTTTCTTTTGGATGGTTGATCTTAGAAATATGTTTAGCTGAAAATATCACTTTAAAGAAAATTTGGTGGCCAATTATAAGTTACACATGGGCGATGATTATTGGGATAATGTTAAGTGCAGTTACATTTTTACCTACCGTAGCTTCTATGGGGCAACAATCCCGTTCAAGTTTAGATTGGTCCTTATTGACTAATACTTTTAGAGGAAATATTCTATCTGTTATTCCTAGTTATACTTTGGGCGCCACAAGTTCACCGACTAATGTGTCACTTTTTTGTGGAAGTTTAGTCTTATTAGGTGCAGTGTCACTTTTCTTTTCAGAATGTTTTAAATTAAGAGAAAAATTAGTTTTAGGCGTCTTTTTGATCCTTTCCTTGTTGATGTATTATTGGCAACCACTATTTATGTTATTCTCACTTTTAAAAGATGCTACAAGTTATTGGTATCGATACTCGTATGTGGGATCGATGTTTTTGATATTTATGGCGAGTCTATTTTTTGAAAAATGGTCTGATGATCCACAAAAGAATATAGCATCACTGATCAAAGCAACTATCAGTATCGTTGGTATATCATTGATCGCATGGTATTTCTTGCCAAAAGTTTCTGAGATACGTTGGGTACAAAGTGGGATCTTTTTAGGAGCGATACTGTTTGTACTATGTTCAGTAAGTAGCTCACGCCTACAACGTTATAAAAAATTTGCTGTGGTAGGGCTATGTTTATTGGTCGGTGGCGAATTGAGTTATAACACTTATTTACTGATCATGAATATGTTTAGTGAGGTTAGCGTTTACCAAAAATATGTTAAACAACAAAGTAGCCAGATCACCGTGTTAAAGAATTATGATTCTGGATATTATCGAATCAGTCAAACAAAGGTCAAAGGTGAAGAAGATAATATTAATATAACTGCAAACTATAATGAGGCCTATGGTTTTAACTACTGGTCTATAGCTTCATATATTTCGAGTCCAAGTGGGACGCAACTAAAGTTATTATCTGATCTAGGTTATCGCACAGAAGGAGATCGGATAAGTATAGTTAACACATCGATCTTACCAACGGATTCACTTTTAGGAGTGAAATATATCCTTTCACCGTATCCGATAAAGGGATTAGAAAAAGTTTCGTTGCAAAGAGCAAATGAAAAAGATGTCTATAAAAATCCCTATGCTTTGCCATTAGGTTTTGTTGTTTATGGTATAGCTAAACGATCAAACGGACTAAATGTGTTTGATTATGAAAACGAGGTTTATACTCAGGCAACCGCTACAACCACCGAAATATTTAAACCTTTAGCATATAAGAAGATATCGACCAAGAGAGGGATACGCTATGAATTTAAGCTTCCTGCAGGGAAATATAGTGTATATGGTTCTATACCATGGAAATGGAGCGTTGACGGGACAAGATTGGACTTGAACGGAAAAATGCAGCAAGTATATAGCACATGGCTATCTCCAAGTGTTTTCTATGTTCCAACAGCAGGTGAAGGTAATGGATATGTTGAGCTTCAAACTGATGCTCAACATGCTTTCAATGAACCACAATTATATCTATTAGATTTGGATCAACTGGCTAAGGCAACTAATAAGCTTAAAAAGCAAAGTGTAGGTGTTGAGCTTGATGTGGCGAATGGTAAAGCACATTTCACTGTGGACAATAAGCAAGGTAAACGTTATTTGCAAACTACGATCCCTTATGAAAGTGGCTGGATCGTGAAAGTAAATGGTAAGGAGATCATGCCGAAATTATTGGATAATACGTTGATGGCAATTCCCTTGGAAAAAGGGATAAATAATATTACAATGAAGTATCATGTGATACATCTAAAATTGGGTGTATTACTAACACTAGTAGGAATTATTTTACTGAGTGGTACTTGGTACTTAACGAAAAAGTATAAATAGAAGGAGAAAGTAATGACAAAAAGATTATCGATCATCGTACCCTGTTACTTTGAAGAAGAATCGATACCGTTATTTTATGAAGCGGTCGAGAAAGTGAAGGATAAATTAGTAGATGTTGAATTGGAATATTGGTTTATAAATGATGGTTCAACTGATAACACACTAGATGAAATGCAAAAATTACAGACTGGGGATCCAGAACATGTACACTATGTTTCTTTTTCACGCAATTTCGGTAAAGAGGCAGCGTTGTACTGTGGCTTGCAGGAAGCCACTGGAGATTATGTGACAGTGATGGATGTTGATCTTCAAGACCCCCCGGATATGTTGCCACAAATGCTTGAGATCCTTGAAACAACTGATTATGATTGTGTGGGTACCAGACGTGTAGATCGTTCGGGAGAACCGCCAGTTCGGTCGGTTTTTGCACGAATGTTTTATAAATTGATCAATAAGATCTCTGATACTGAGATCGTCGATGGTGCACGTGATTTTCGGTTGATGACGCGTCAAATGGTCGATGCTATTCTTGAAATGACCGAATATAATCGCTTCTCAAAGGGGATCTTTAGTTGGGTCGGTTTCAAGACTAAGTATTTAAATTACGAAAATCAAGAGCGTGTAGCTGGAGAAACTAGTTGGAATTTTTGGAGTTTATTTAAGTATTCGATCGATGGGATCGTGAATTTTTCACAATTTCCATTAGATATTGCTGCTTTTGTAGGATTTATATCATCAGTGATCTCGGGACTAGGTATTTTGTTCATAATTGCTCGCTATTTGATCCATGGAGATCCAACTAGTGGTTGGGCGTCAACGATCTGTATCATGCTGTTTATTGGCGGGATCCAATTATTCTGTTTGGGGATCGTTGGCAAATACATCGGAAAGATTTTTACTGAAGTAAAAAATCGTCCAGTATATATCATAAAAGAGAAAAAATAGAGTAGACCCCCATTTTTGGGGGATATTCATGGTAGTTAGACTATTTGAACTTGATAAAGTAAAATAACAATATACAAAATACATTAAGGAATGATAATTATCATTAATAAATTTAAAAATTTATTCGATGCTACTATGCTTAAGTTTATCTTGGTAGGGATCGTCAATACGATTTTTGGAATGGGGATCATGTTTATCTTTTATAACTTTTTTCATTTCAGTTACTGGGTATCATCGGCCTCGAATTATATTTTTGGTAGCATTTTGAGTTACTTTTTGAACAAACACTTTACATTCCAAAATAGATCCAAGCGTTTGGCAACGGTGATCAAATTCGCTATAAATATCACAGTATGTTATTTGATCGCATATGGTGTTGCTAAACCATTAGCAATGTGGGCTTTTAGTGGCTTTGATACGCATGTACAAAATAATATAGCTATGTTAGCTGGTTCAGTCTTTTTTGTAGGACTAAACTATCTAGGCCAAAGATTTTGGGCTTTTAAAGAAGAATAGTTAGGGGGTTATCTGGTGCTTGAAAAATTAGCGTTAAACAAAAATAACCTGGGAAATCAGCTCTATATGTTTTGTTTCAGTCTATATCTGATCGTCAATTTTATGGCAGGAACGACACTTTCGCGAACTTTAGGGTTAGGTGCGATCGTTATTTTATTACGCCTTTCGCAATTAGCAGCGTTATTGGTCTTTTGCAAGATAATTATTTTTGACCGACACAAGTTCAATACGATCCTAGCGATCTTAGTTGGCGCCTGTTTCTTATTTATAGTTTGTAAGCAGGCACATGAATTAGATCCATTTTTTATGTATATATTTATTGTTGGTGCTTACAGAGTAGATTTTAAACAAATTTTAAACAAATATATTTTAGTAGTTTTATCGTTACTTTTGTTGGTTTATACAGCAGCAGTTTTAGGGGTTGTTCCTAACAATATAATGTGGCGCGAGGGTGCAGGTGTAATTAGAGCAGGACTAGGCTTAGCAACACCATCCGATCTAGCGGCTCATGTGTTCTATTTGATGCTTGCTTTTGCAATGATGCGAGATTTTATTTTTTCACGTCAAGAGATCGTTTTTATGGCCTTGATCGCTGTATTGATCTTTGCCATCACTAATAGTCGGTTAGATGCATTGCTAATGCTATTATTGCTTGTAATAATGTATTTTAGAAGATATATTTTTAAAGCAGTAAAATATATCGGCTTTAAGGGGCTCAGTTTGTTAATAGCATTATATGCATTAGGTAACTTATTGTTGACCTATTTCTTTGACCCTTATGATCCAGTTTATAATCAACTAGATGCTTTGTTATCACATCGTTTGCTGTTTGGAAAAATGGCGTTTGAAAAGTATTCTATCCATTTATTTGGTCAATACATCTATCAAAATGGTAATGGGGATCCAAGAGGCTTTGTAGTCTATTACTTTATCGATTCTGCGTATGTCCAAGCACTGATGATGTTTGGGATCGTCTTTTTATTGTTTATGTTAGGATTGTTAGTTTATTTGCTTTATCGCGCGTTTAAAAAGCAATATTATGGCTTAGCGATCGCCGTTTTATTGATAGCCCTGAGTATGGCAGTTAACCATCATTTCTGGCATGTATCTTATAATGTCAGTTTACTAGCTTTATTAGCGGTTTTACCTACAGTATCAGATACCAAATATACTTAATTTCTTAGCCTACTTTATAAGAAAGTAGGCTAAGTTTTTATTCTGTGGTATAATGCAAAAGGAATTACCGTCGTTGTGACGGCTTTTTGTTTAATTAGACGAGATATCTTTGGAGGAGTACATATTATGTCTAAATATTTAGTTGTTGGTGCAGGACTTTTTGGGGCTGTCTTTGCCAATGAGGCGGCTAAGCGTGGCCATGAAGTGACTGTGATCGAAAAACGTGACCACTTAGCGGGAAATATTTATACGAAAGAAGTCAATGGGATCCAAGTGCATCAATATGGAGCACATATTTTCCATACTTCAAATAAAAAAGTTTGGGATTACGTGAACCAATTTGCTGAATTTAACCGGTATACGAATACACCGGTAGCAAATTACAACGGTGAGATCTATAACTTGCCTTTTAACATGAATACTTTCAACAAGCTTTGGGGAGTAGTCACGCCTAAAGAAGCACAAGAAAAGATCGATGAACAACGTGCTGTTTTGAAGGGTAAAACACCAGAAAACTTGGAAGAACAAGCTATTTCGTTGATCGGTACCGATATCTATGAAAAATTGATCAAGGGTTATACCGAAAAACAATGGGGGCGTAAGGCAACTGAATTACCAGCCTTTATCATCCGCCGTTTACCTGTGCGTTTGACTTACGATAACAACTATTTCAATGATGATTATCAAGGTATCCCAGTTGGTGGCTACACTCAGATCGTAGAAAAGATGTTAGATCATGACAACATCACCGTCAAAACAAATACCGATTTCTTTGATAACAAAGACCAATATTTGAATGATTACGATAAAGTTTTATTCACTGGGATGATCGATCAATTCTTTGATTACAAATTAGGTGAATTAGAATATCGTAGTTTACGTTTTGAGACAGAAAACTTAGACGTTGATAACTACCAAGGTAACGCGGTCGTTAACTATACTGATGCAAAAACACCATATACGCGGATCATTGAGCATAAGCACTTTGAATTTGGTAAAGGTGATAAGAATAAGACCGTTATAACCCGGGAATATCCTGCTGATTGGAAACGTGGCGATGAACCATACTATCCAGTTAACGATAAGAAGAACAATGCGCTTTATACTAAATACCAAGATCTAGCTAACCAAGAAGCTCAAAATGTGATCTTTGGTGGACGTTTAGGGCAATATCGTTATTACAACATGGATCAAGTGATCTCAGCTGCTTTGACCACAGTTAAGCAAGAATTTGGTGATTAAAAATGAAAGTTCTCCGCAACTATTTGTATAATGCGGGCTATCAAGTGTTAGCGATCATTGTACCGCTGCTCACAAGTCCCTATATCAGTCGGGTCTTACATGCGTCAGGGGTCGGTGATAATGCCTATACCAACTCGATCATTCAGTACTTTGTTATGTTTGCTGCTCTAGGTGTAGGATATTACGGAAATCGTGAAATTGCATATGTAAGAGAAGATCGGCAAAAAATGTCAGAAACTTTTTGGGAGATCCAGATCCTAAAAACTTTGACAACTCTGGTGGCGTATTTAGCATTTATGATCTTTTTGCAGATCTATACAGAATACACTTGGTATTTATGGATCCAGTCGATCAATGTGCTTGCAGTCGCATTCGATATTTCTTGGCTCTTTATGGGGATCGAAGATTTTAAGCGAACGGTCATTAGAAACACGATCGTTAAATTGGCTTCGATGCTCATGATCTTCACACTTGTACGTGATGCAAACGATGTAGCTTTGTATATTTTTATTATTGGTGCGTCGACCTTCTTTGGAAATTTGATCTTGTGGCCATATCTAAAAAAGATCTTAGTCCCAATCAAATTTAAAGAATTGCACCCATTAAAACATTTCAATCCTACAGTATCGTTATTTATCCCACAAGTTGCGACATCTGTTTATCTGCAATTGAATAAAACAATGTTAGGTGCCATGGTCGGAGCTGAGTATGCAGGTTTTTATTTCAATGCAGATCAGATCGTTAAAATGGTTTTGACTTTAGCAACTTCACTGGGAACAGTAATGTTACCACATATGGCTTCGGCTTTTGCTAAGGGGAAACATAAAGAAGTAAACAAGATGTTGTATACATCATTTGACTTCATATCCTTATTATCAGTTGCGATGACTTTTGGCTTAGCAGCAGTAGCGTTGCACCTAGGACCCTATTTTTATGGACGAGGATTTGGTCCGGTCGGCAAAGCAATGTTGATCGAAGCCGCTGTGATCTTATTTATCGCTTGGAGCAATACAGTGGGGGCACAGTACTTATTACCGACAAATAAAGTTAAAGCTTTTACAACATCAGTTGTTTTAGGTGCAGTTGTAAATATGATCGCTAATTTACCATTTATCTATTTTTGGGGATTAGAAGGTGCTATGTATGCAACGGTTATTTCTGAATTTATAGTTACTGCCTATCAAATTTGGTATATTCGTGATCTCGTTGACTTAAAACAGATGTTTGTCAATATCCCTAAGTATTTAATTGCAGGTGTTGTAATGTTTGTTCCTGTATTTATGTTGGATAACTACCTAAAGACAAGTATTTTGACACTTGCGTTTGAAGTTATCCTTGGGATCTTGATCTATACTGTTATGATCATCGTATTACGACCTACATCGCTTAATCAAATTACAACTATGATAAAGAGTAAAGCAAAAGGTAATTAAAAACATGGTAAGCTGCGGTAGATCACCAAATGCTTGCCATGTTTTTTTACAAGATCACAGATGCTACATTTTAGGTGGCAAGTATAGTATAATTACGAAGTATTGAAGCTAGAAGTAAAGGGGCTTTAAAAATGAAAAATTATGTATTGTTATGGCATGATAGTGCTCGTGCTACGGGCGGTATCAAAGCCAAAGAAGATACTAATAATTTTTTTAGACAAGAAAATTATCAGGTTATAGATACTCCAGTTGGAAAGATCGCAAAAGTCGTATATGTTTTTTGTGTACTTCCTTTTATCTTTTTAACGATCAGAAGTGGAAATATTATCGTTCAGTTTCCTTCAGGGAAAACATTTTTACAGAAGATGATGTTAGGCTGCATTAAATATCTTTCGGGTGCAAAGCTGATCTTGATCGTTCATGATATCGAAGCATTGCGTGCTAACGCTGGAGATGGTCATAGCCGTGAAAATGAGACAGAATTGAAATTATTGGGAATGGCTGATGGTTTAGTCTCTTTGAATAGTGTGATGACGGATTGGTTGCATGAGCATGGGATCAATGTTTCGATCACAAATTTAAATGTTTGGGATTACGATAATCCTAATCCAATAAATTTGATGTTACCGTATACTGGAAGTATCTGTTTTGCTGGTAATTTAGACAAGTCAACATTTTTGAATAAATATGACTTGAAACATAAGTTACTAGTTTTTGGGCGCAAAACGACACCAGTAAAGTTTTTAGATACTATAGAATATGGTGGGGTATTTAGTCCAGAAGAATTACCTAGCAAGTTAAAGGCTAATTTTGGCTTGATCTGGGATGGCGATGAATTAACGACTTGTTCAGGAAACTTTGGAAAATATCTACGGTATAATGCCCCACATAAGACGTCGTTATATTTAAGCTCAGGTATACCAGTCATTGTATGGAAAGAAGCAGCGATTGCTAAAGTTATTGAGCACTATGGTTGTGGCTTGACTATTTCGAGTTTGAACGAACTAGATGATGTTTTAGATAAATTGACCCCAAAGCAATATGAAAAATTATATAAAAATACAGTTCAAGTTGCTAAAATGATGAGGCAAGGTGCATTTATGCAAAAAGCAATAAGCTCATTGATCAAAATGTTAGATGAAGGGAAAAAAGATGAATAAATTTGTTTTAACGATCGAAGACCCAAATAAAAATAATGCCGGTCCAAAGGCTAAAGAAGATGTGCTATACTTTTTGAAAGATGAAGGTTTTTTACCGTTACCACTTAGCCTTAAATTGGATCCTGAAGATCGGAGCCTTGGAGCAAAATTACGCAAATTATACGATGTTAAATTTAAGATACCGCGTGTGTTTAAAAAATTAACAGCCGAGGTGGTAGTTTTACAGTACCCGATCTACTCAACATATTTGACAAATAATATTATTAAAGCAATCAGAAGTTATACTGACGCCAAATTATATTTAGTGATCCATGATGTTGAGACATTACGACTTTTTAAGAATGATCAGAATTTTTCCAAAAATGAGATCACAGTGTTCAACAGTGTTGATGGAATTATTGACCATAATCGAAAAATGCATACCTGGTTAAATGAACAAGGTGTAACTACACCATGTGTTGATCTAGGGATATTTGATTATCATAATCCGACTGAATTACGCGAAGAATATAACTATGATCGTTCATTAGTTTTTGCGGGAAATTTAGCTAAATCAAAATTTTTAACTAGTAAGGAATTTGAAAAGCTAGCTTTCAAGTTAGAACTTTTCGGACCTTCACCAGCTGAGAAATATGCGGAAAATATAAATTACCAGGGTGTTTATTCACCAGAGGAATTACCTGACCATTTAAAGCAGAATTTTGGTTTAGTTTGGGATGGAAATAGCGTAGCCAAATGTGATGGGATCTTTGGTGAGTATACTAAATATAATAATCCGCATAAGGCTTCACTTTACTTGAGTAGTGGTTTGCCGATCATCGTATGGAAAAAATCAGCTTTAGCAGATTTTGTGATCGATAATAATGTTGGTTTTGCAGTTGACAGCTTGACTGAAATTGATGAAAGACTTGAAAGTATGTCACGTGAAGAATATTCAGTAATGAAGAAAAATGCTTTAGCAGTGGCACAAAAGATCCGAACTGGTGAATTTATAAAAAACGCAATGACAAAGTTAGAAAAAGTAAAGGAATAAGGATGGAAAATATAGTTAATTATCGCGAAAAGATCCAGCAAAAGTTGATAACAAAATTTCCTGGGTTAAGTAATTGGGCATATTTGACGGCCCTAGCCATTTATATTTTAGCAATGTCTTTAAAGGGAACAATGTTGGTCAATTTTTTGATAACAGAGCGGGGATTATTTTATCTTTCCGCTTTACCGGCATTGCTTGTTCTATTTAAGGTGACGTTTTTAGACGATTATGATTGGAAGGAATATATAATTTTTATCCTATTGGAGATCATTTTATTCGCAGTAGGTACTAATGCAAATGAATTCCAATTATTTTATCTGATGTTTTTCATCGTGGGTGCTAAAAATATCAATATTGATCATATATTAAAGGTGTTTTTATGTGTCAATTTATTTGTTATCGCACTAGCATTCTTTTTCTCAGCGATGGGAAGTGTAAAAAATGTCATTATCACTAGAGGTGATTCCCCTGCTGTGAGATATGCTTTAGGTGCTGTTTATCCAACAGATCTAGCGTCAAGGGTCTTCTTCATGATGGTCGCCTATGCTGTTTTGAAGCGATTTAAATTTTCAATAGCAGAGTATGTATCATATATCGCATTGACTCTTTTGGCTTATATCGTTACAGATACGCGGATCGATCTAATGTTGATGTGTGTGTTGATCATTAGCATTGTATGTTACGGATGGTTTGATACTGCACTTAAGCATTTAAATGTTTATGTATTATCACTGTTGAGCACTGCTTATGCGTTTTGTATCATCTTATTAGGCTATCTTTATACACCTAGAATAGGTTTATTAGAAAAAATCAATAGTTTTTTATCAGGACGATTATTTTTTGAAAAATTAGCTTTTGAAAATTATAATGTTCCTCTTTTAGGACAATTTATCTACCAGAATGGCTTTGGTGGAGGTTTTAAAGTGTATGACTATTTCTACATAGATTCATCTTTTGTAAGAACATTGATGATGCATGGGGTTATCGTTTTTGCACTTATGCTATTATTGATTTGTCTATTATTTGCAAAGTTTAAGAGATTGAAGTTGAATTATTGGATAATTTGTTTGATTCTGGTAGTTTTAACTTCAGGGATCGATCAACACCTTTGGGATATTTCATATAATTTTGTTTTCTTAGCCTTAATGGCAAATTTAAATGTAACAGATAAACTAAATTAAAAAAGGCGTTTCACTTCACATCCATGATGCGAGTGCAACGCCTTTTTTCAATCTATAAATTTATTTAGAGTAGTTTCAAATTTTTTAAAATATTTTTGTGGATAAAATGCTTGAATACTCTGTTTAATGGATTGTTCAGTTAATGGAGTATGTTCTAAACGTTTCATTTGTTCAATTAATTTAGAAATATCATGTAGAGGATAGCTAAAGCCATTGACACCAGATTTTAATACATCTTGGTATCCATTAAAGTTACTACATATTACTGGTATACCATGAGCAATAGCTTCCAACATTATCATTGGTAGCCCTTCGTAAGTTGATGTCATGAGTAGGGCTGTTGGTTTTTCTTTTATCTCATGCCAAAGGTCAGGTGTATATCCATGCCAAATTATCCGCTGAGAGACATTTAATTCTTGCGCATATTCTTGGCAACGTTTAGTATCAGCTCCAGTGCCAAATATATCTAAAGTTGCGTTATTAGTCTTGGAGAGGGCATAGATCATTTCCTTTAAATTTTTTTGTCCTTCAAAAATAATTCGACCAGCATAAAAGAATTTTGGTGGGTGCGAGTCTGATACAGGAATAGATGTTGTTATGGGATCAATAGGGTTGAAAATTAGACTTATCTTTTCGTTAGGGATTCCATAACTCAATAACTGTTCTTTAATTGTAGAACTAATAGCTAAATGTCCATCGGCTAGTGGAACAGTAGCGCTAGCGTTAAACATATCTTGATCCTCAAGTGAGAAATGGATCCAAGATATTATTTTATATTTAAGATGAAATATATTTCTTATTTTAGCACCTAATTTGATCATTTTAGGACTAAGGGAGATAAAGCAAGTATCCGCTGAAGCTAGTAAAAATTTTCTAGTAATTGTGAGTGGCTTGTTTATTTTACCAGCACAAATACTAATATCTATTCTAGGATCAAATTTAGTTAAAAAATTTTGTTGAGGTGGAGCATTTGTCAAGATCAGTTCGATCTTGTGATGTTTACAAAGTTGATTTAATACTTTAACTAGAACAGTTTCAGTACCACCAGTGCCAGAAAGCTCCATGCATAAAAATTTTAAGTTCATGAGTTATTTTCCTTTTGCTTGTTTTGTTTACTTCTGAGTTTAAATAGTAAGATCGCTAAAGATGCTAGATGTAGTTTTAAAAACAACCCCGGAAGTAGGTGAGGCGTCAAACATTGTTTTAGCGTAATTTGGTCAAGTGCTCTTTTAACAACTGGAGTAGCAATGACCTTATCTAGTTCTGCCCTTTTTTGTTTGTTAGGAGCGGGATTACTCAGAGTATATATCAAACGTACTGCGATAATATTAACTTGGATCAAAGTATAGCTTAAGAAACTTTGGCTAATTGCTTGAGGTTGTGAAACAACGAACTCTTCAGCAGTACTTAGTGATTTTAGATAAGCTTGTATTTTTTTGGTATCGAAACTTCTAGTTGCAGATGGTGTATCGATCGTGTAGTGATATAAAACCACTGCAGAGGTTGTGATCGACTCACAAGCAGCAGTATAACGGATCAGAAATTCACTGTCTTCTGACATAGTAAGCTCCTCATTGAAGTAGATATCGTTATCGAGCAACAAGGAACGCTTAAAGAATTTTCCCCAAACTGTCATATAGTTAGTAGGTTTTTCAAGCATCCGACACCGAATATCTAAACTATTGGTCGATGGTAAATTAAGGTCGACGGTATAATTTCCATGTTCAAAACTAAAAATTTGTAGGTCAGCGGGCATTTTTTTTGCTTGGCTTAAAGCTTTTTGAAGACCGTTTTTGAGATAGTGATCGTCAGAATCTAGGAATGCGACCAGTTGTCCGCGGGCATGCTTAATACCGATATTACGTGCGTGCCCGACACCTTTTCCAGCAGTTAGGATACGTATTTGTTGATTTTGTGAAGCAAGTTGCTTGGCTAAAGCCAAAGTATTGTCTTTTGAACCATCGTCAATGATCAATAGTTCATATGTTTGATCAACGATTGAATTGGTAACACTCTCTACTGCTCGTTTTAAAGTCTTTTCTGAATTATAAGCTGGGATTATAAATGAAATTAACGGCATAGACATCACATCCTTATATTTTTTTAAAAGGCGCATGTAAAACATGCGCCTTTGCAGATCAGTAGGCACTATTAGGCTTGAGTAAGATTTTGACAGTCATAAAGAGGATCTTGATATCAAACCAAATACTGCTTTTTTGAATATATTCTAAATCTAGTTGAACCATTTCGTGAAATCCAACTGAATTTCTAACTGTAGCTTGCCAAAGACCTGAACATCCAGGGACTACAAGAAGTCGTTGCATATCATAAGTGGTATATTCAGCAACCTCACTAGGTAATGGCGGACGTGGGCCAACTAAACTCATATCTCCACGGACAACATTGAATAGTTGGGGCAATTCATCAATACTCGTTTTACGGATAAAACGACCGATCTTTGTAATACGAGGATCGTTTTTCATTTTAAACATTGGACCGTCAACTTCATTTTGCTCCTTTAGTTCGGTAAGGTGCTTATCAGCATCAACATGCATCGAGCGGAATTTAAACATATCAAATTCACGCTGATCTTTACCAACACGTTTTTGCTTATAAAAAACAGGACCATGGTCTTCGAATTTTATCAAGAGTGCCACAACTAGGAAAAGTGGGCTCAAAATGATCAGACCACAAATACTAGCTGTAAAATCAAAAATACGTTTGATCTTATGATAGATCCTTTTTTTTGCAAGCTCATCTTGATCGATTATTATTTTTGATGATTGCTTCAATAACCTCACTCCAACATTAAAAACTATTTTCGTATCGCTTATGAAGGAATTTAGCCTTTAAGAAAGCTGTTCCTTTTTTCCACCAATTGATCCCTTCAACATAGACAAGAGGTAACTCTTTGATTTGTGTAGGAGAAATATTCCCCCATTTGATTTGTTGTTGTAACCAAACATTAAAGATTATTTCACTAACTCGACCATAAAATCTTTGCTGGAAGGCAGATAACTCAGTCGAGCCCATTTTATTTTCAAGCTCGAATAGGATATCAAATAGCCAAGTACAGTACTGATCCATCAAGTTTTTTTTCATGATAGCCATGTTAAACATATAACCAGAGGTCTTACCTAAAACTTCATCATATGTAGCTAAGTAATCAGGGTATTTTTCACGGATTATTTCACGCGTGGCATCTAATTGGTTTGAATAGTGAGTATGCTCATAGTGTGAATACAAGGTCTCAATGTAGTAATGTCTTTTTTTAGGAAGTAAAACACTATATTGTTCTAACATAGGTAGAAGCTCATTACTCTTGATGACCCAATTAAGGCGATCTTTACCATGATGGTGTTTAGCACCAAAGTGACGACGGTAGTGGGCTAATCCGATATAATCAGCATCTAGATTTTTCCAAGCCCAATATAAGCCGGTCAATTCACTATAACTATCATTTTTTTGAGAGATATTTTCTCCTACATTATCTTTTTGGTAACCCAAGTCAATATCGGGATGTAATGTAGCACCAACATGTAATGGGAGATACATTTCATCATTAGGCATTGCATACTTTTTGTGGGTCGCAACGACTATTTTAACTGTATTTTCCAAAAGGTTTCTCCTAATCTATAACTCATCATTAGTATTAAAGTAAAGATAATACTACCTATACTAATATAGCACAAATTGAAAAAAATTTCTTTAAAAATTACTAGTCATATTTCGGAAAAAAGCTAGTTATTATTAGCTTTATCGAGTATTTCGATCAAGTTATATGAGTATTTCCCTTCAAATTTTCGAGCAAAGAAATAATCGTTTTTCAAGATAGCATCCAAGTCGTGTTCATCTAGGATAGCTGGATAACTGTTATATTGTTTTTCCCATTTGATATAGCGATGATGATCATTGATGATCCGGTCTTTATATTCTGAGGAATTACATAAGATCGTCTGCATCCAAAACTCATCTGAGAAGCATCCCGTTTGTAACATTTTTTGTAAGTTAGGATGTGATTCGAGGTAGTTGATACAATAACTAGCTGCGTCTCGAGGAAGATCGACCCAATTTGCA
Source organism: uncultured Ligilactobacillus sp. (assembly GCF_948826705.1). Lineage (NCBI taxonomy): Bacteria > Bacillati > Bacillota > Bacilli > Lactobacillales > Lactobacillaceae > Ligilactobacillus > uncultured Ligilactobacillus sp. Next base: position 5,449 of record NZ_CAQLEL010000143.1, on the reverse strand, counting down.
CCAGCATATATCTCAAGGTCAATATTCAACTTTTTGAATTTATCAACTCTAAATAAAGTCTGTCCTAAGAGTAAAGCACGGTGGTAAAATTTGCCAAAAAAAGTCCGACGATTGATCTGATCATAGTTGAAGTAGTATTTTTGCCACCAGATGATGGGTTCACCTGATTTTTTTACCTCAGAAGCTTTTTCATAAGTCATATAAATCTTTGTATCATCTTCAAATCGTTGATATAGCTCATCAACATTTTGCGTGATCCAGTCTTGTCCAGATATCACATGAAGATGTGAGATAGTTGGGTCAGCCAAAGCGAGTTTCATTAAGCGGACAGTTGCTTCACCAATGCTCCAACTTCCCCAATTAACAGCTACTTCGGATATATACTGAATATTATGTTTTGAAAGACTGGATAGTTCTTTTGCCGGAACATTCATTTTTTTATCAAAATGAATGTATACTGCAAAAGAGCGATTAAGTTTTAACGCTAATTTTTTAACTTGTGGAAAGTTTTTATGGGCAAGGATCAAAATAGCTTGCATAGTAAATTTTTGCCAAAAAGGCAGTCCTTTCTTTTTATTTATTATCTATCTTAGCTATATCTATATTAAAAAACAAGTTGTAGAAAAGTTACAACTTGCTTAACTATTTTTCACGAGAATAGCGAGCCCGCAAGCCCCAAAGGATCGAAACGGTATCGATGACCTCTTGAAACATTGCGCCCACGATCGCCGGGATCCATCCGGTGCTAGCAACTAACATTAAAAAGACACAGATAAAGATACCGATCAAAACTGCTTGGCGTGCAATGCGTAAAGTATCTTGAGCGATCTCAACGGCTTTAGCGACTTTTAATAGGTCATCTTTTAAGATCACGACATCAGCTGATTCACTGGCTGCTGTGGCTCCATGGGCTCCCATGGCGATCCCAACATCAGCTACGGTCAATGAAGGAGCATCGTTGACTCCATCGCCGACCATGATAACAGGATGTTCACTTTCAGGTACTGCTTTTAAAGCCTGGATCTTTTCTTCAGGTAGTAATTTTGCTCTAACATCATCGATCCCTACTTCTTTAGCGATCGTTTGGGCAATGGCTTGTTGGTCACCTGTCAACATCATCAAATGTTGGACACCATGGTCGCGTAAAGTTTGCATCGTTTGTGCGGCTTCGGGACGTAATTTATCTATAAAAGTGATCGCACCGATATATTGGTCGTTCAAACTAATATAGACACAAGTTTGGGTCGTTTCGGTGATCTTGGCTGTTGGAGCAACAAACGAAGCCTTTCCGACTTTAATAGTCTGACCATTGATCTGTGCTGTGACCCCATTACCTGTGACTTCAGATAGTTGCTGAACTTCTAATAATTTAACATCATGTTTAACAGCATAATTGAGCAATGACCGGGCTAAGATATGACCTGAAGATTGTTCAGCACTAGCTGCATAGCCCAAAAGCTCTTCTTTGGTCGTGTTTGCTACGGGTTTTATCTGATCGACAAAGAGCCGGCCACTGGTGATCGTTCCGGTCTTATCAAAGGCGGCTGTTTTGGCTGTTGCCATCTTTTCTAAGACGCTCCCAGTTTTGACCACGATCCCATTACGTGACGAACGGCTCATCCCAGATACCAAAGCCACCGGAGCAGCTAAGATCAATGGGCAGGGTGAAGCTACGACCAAAACTTCGGCAAATCTCACGGGATCTTTGGAAACAAACCAAGCGATCCCAGCGATCACAAAGGCGATCCCAGTAAATGGAACGGCATAACGGTCGGCCATTCGGACAAAATGAGCTGGTGTACTGTCGGCTTGTTTGACCAATTGGATCAAGCGCTGATATTGACTATCTTTAGCGAGTTTATCAACTGTCATTGTTACCGCAGAATCACCATTGATCGAACCAGAATAGACAGTATCACCGATATTTTTAGTGATCGGTCTAGATTCACCGGTCAAGCTCGATTCATCAAACATGCTACTGCCTTTGATGACATGCCCATCGACAGGGACGGTCTCACCTGGTTTGACGACCAATCGATCGCCGATGTTAGCTTCATCGACTTTGATATCGACAAGTTTGTCAGTCACGACTTTGTGAGCGGTCTGTGGTGAATTGTCGAGTAAGGCTTTTAATTCAGTGTGAGCTTTTTTAGAAGCATAGTCTTCAAGCGAATCACCACCGACTAACATGATCAAGACGATCATCGCTGCCCAGTATTGTCCAACAGCAAGCGTAGCCGCCACAGCAGTGATCGCTAGGAGATCAACGCCATAGCTACCTGAGCGTAATGTTTTGATCATTTCTTTTAACATGGATAAGGCGATCAAAGTCCCAGTTATCGTAATAATGATCTGAGCGATCAAGGCAAGCCCAAAGCCAAATTCTAAGATCGCTGAGAATAATGCGATCGCAATGATCAAGCCTAATTTTGTTGAATGTTTCATAATTAACATCCCCTCGTAAAAAATAATTTCAGTTCTACTTTACTTAAACCGTAACACCAAAAATAACCAAAGTAAATTAGAATCGTTCTAAATAATAATGATTCTCAATTAGAGGGGACGAAAGCTTGATTTGATAGGATTTGTATGTTCGGGTGAAAAAGAGCGTAAATGAAAAGGGTTATCAATTAGAAGGATCAATGTATAAAAAGGCATAAAATGTATATTGATACAAAAAATAACCATCCGATACAACATGTATCAGATGGTTATTTTTATTTATACAGCATTAATCGTCAGTTTTCTCAGGTTTTTCTGCCAGTGTGATCACACCTACAGCGTTTAAACCGGTATGGGTCATGATGATCGGACTGGTTAAGCGTGCGATGTAGGTCGCTTTACTGTTTTCAGGTAGGATAGTTTCTTTTATTTTTTCCAAGAAAGCAGGATCGGTACCGACATTTGAAAGAGAAAGTGCCTCTATTGGATTATCTTTGTGTTGTTCTGCTAGTTCTTTGCAATGCTTGATAAAAGTTTTGCGGCTTCGGCCCTTTGTGAAGACGTCCAGGCTGTGTTCATTTAAGCGGACGATGATCTTTAAGTTGATCAATTTTGTCAAAGCACCAGCAAAACGGCTCACACGTCCACCAGCAACAAGGCAGTCGAGATTATCGACCAACACGTCGATCGTTGTTCGTGAGTAGATATCAGCACAGTGTTCTTTGATATCTGCGATCGATCTGCCTTCTCTTGCATCTTTAGCAGCTGCTAGGACTTGGAACGCTAGACCACGGTCTGTTGACTTGCTGTTGATCACAGTAACGTCAGAATCTGACATATCAGCTGCACTGAGCGCTGTTTCAAAAGTTCCGCTCAAAACATCGGAGATCAAGATCGCCAAGACTTGGCTACCATCTTTGCCTAATTCATTGAAGGTATCGATAAAACGCCCCATTGCTGGTTGACTGGTCTTAGGGATATTGCCCTTGCGCAATTCTTCAACTAGTTCTTCGCGACTGATGTCTTCACCATCAATGTAGTTTTTACCATTTACCTCGACTGAAAGAGGAATGATCGTAATGTTATTTTCTTTTATCTCTTCAGGTGTCAATTGGACAGATGAATCCGTAACGATTTTGATCGGTTTTGTCATAAATATTTACTCCTTGGATCAAGCTCTATATTATTAATCATTTCCATTATATTATAACTTTAATGGCTTGTGAATCAATAAGAAATAGATTCCAAGTCTAGTAAGATAAAGCGCTTTTTATAAACGATCGTACCTTTGCTTGAGTCTTTCTTTGATGAGTTTGACTTCACTTACAGATGTGACCCCACTTTCACGATAGATCAAATTGATGATCATTGTTAGATAATCATCTAAAAATGAAGTAAGTGATAAAGTATCGATCTGATTTTCTAAATTGCAAAGTGAATGGTCGTTTTGAAAGTCCAACGAAAAATCAGCGTTTATCTCATGGATGAGCTGGTGAAGTTTATAGTAGATAGTCGTTGTTGTCTTTAAGTTACTGAGATATGTTTTTTTATTGATGGGTAAGACATAGCGCGTCTTATCATCATTATCAAAGATGAAAGTGATATGGTCTGGATCGCTGAAATAATCGTAATAAACGTGATCGAGCCTGACCCAACTAGTCGCATGTCGGGTATAGCCACTTAGGGGAACAAGTAAGATCTTCCCCCAGACATAGGGGAGGCACGGTGTTTTTTTAGCAAATGATCCAACCAGTGCTCGTGCCAATAAAAGTCCGACTGGCTGTTGTTTGATGAATTGATTGACTAAACGTGTTGTCTCTTTGTCACTGATAACGATCCCGCGTTTAGTATCTAAGATAAGTGAGCGACAGTTCTTTAGCCCTAGATCATGACAATCCCAGACTAAAAGAAGGGTCTGTTTGTCCAAGTACGCGTCGGCATCAAAATACCCTTGCTGATAGAGTTTGACTAAACCAGCATGGTCAAAGGATATTGTTTCCATAAAATTTCACCTCTTATTAATTTTAAGTTTTTCTTAACTACCACCGCATTATTTCACAATTATAAAGTTTATTAGACTTATTTTTAAGGCTATAAAAAATTATGTTTGTGTTATAGTAGCTGATGGATAGCTTAAACCTTATCATAACAGGGGTTATAAAGAACTAAAAAATTACTTGCAGTTTTTTTACGGTGAGATGCAGGTTTTGCTCGATTCATATAGGTCGTATGCTGAAAACAGTTTAGGGCCCTAGACGAACTTTATCAGTAAAGGAAGTCTAGTTTATGTATGAAAAAGGATTTGCATATTTATTGCAAGGAGAGCATGAAAAAGTTATTTATGGTGTATTGAAGTATCTGCATGTATCAAAACGAGATCCAGATTATGAAGATCTTGTGGTAGAAGGACAATTGGTTTTTGCCCAAGCTTTTTGTATGTACTGTGAGAGTCATGCAATTGTCAAAGAAGCAGAGATCATGCCATATCTGTATCAAAAGATCAAGTGGCGTTTGTTAGATATATTGCGAAAAAATACACGTCTCAAACAAAGACAATGCAGTTTACCAGATAGTGAAGCCAAGTTATGGGCAAAAGAGGAACTGGAATTTGATGATGTTGTAGCACATGAATTATTAGATATGTTAGTAAGTTCTTGCACTGAAAAAGAGTATAAATTTTTATATTTAATATTGTATACTAATTTATCCATATCTGAGACAGCCAAATTACTGGCAGTTAGTCGGAAAACGGTGTATAAATATAAGAAGAGCATTCTGCTTAAATTCAAGGCATTATATTACTAATATTGCTATCTTTTTCTATAATATAAATATAATGGAATTTATAATTTCAGAGTGCAAAAACAGCATGGATAATTAAGCGATTAGCTATAATTTTTGGAAAGGGAAGTCTTATATGAAAGGCATAGTTTTAGCTGGTGGCAGTGGTACACGGTTGTATCCGATCACAAGAGGTATTTCTAAACAACTGATCCCAGTATACGAT
>NZ_CAQLEL010000142.1:0-2344 GCF_948826705.1 uncultured Ligilactobacillus sp. | reverse complement strand
GTCTTACAACTCTGTCACCGTGATCTCGATATGCGGATCATCGGAGTAATACTTGTGTGCATGTAGATCAACTATGCGTGCGTCATCTGTCCATAAAATGCCGTTTAAGGCGTCTAACGTACTTTTGATGTAATTATCCAAGTCAGGCTTTACTGTCGGTCTATGCTCACCTGAGAGTCTTCTGGAACGTTCTATCTTTGATAGTGACTTCTGAACTGGACGATAGAAAGAAATTTCGACTTCAAGTGATCCATCAAGTGGCTCGTCTTTGTATTGTGATCTCGCTAACTGAGCTAGCTGTTTCTTGTACTTCGATACTTTTGGCGGATCATACACTCTGATACTTCTGCCATACCTTGTAGCTCTCGGACGTGCCTGTTCGACTGGTTCAATGTGAAGGATCATTGTTTCTTCCGTTTGTTTAACGTTACCAACTCGATCAAGATCAAACTCAACAAGAACGCACACAAGAAACCGACACTGACGATTGCTTGCAACATGTCACCTACAAACATGTTCCAGAAAATCGATGCAACGATGATCACAAACGCGATTAAATTATACTTACTCATTTACTGTCTCCTATCTTCGTTATTTTTCCTAATTTCCCTTTTCACTACACTTACTACCATTACGATCAATGACAAAACAAAGACAATTCCCAAAGCTGTGATCACAATAAGTAGCACAAGAAAAATATTCGTCAACACATTAAACATTGTTTACATCACCCCATTCACTGATTGCATATCCGATGAAAATTCCGATCGCTAGAAAAGCTCCAGCGATCACGATTGTTAATGCTGTCATTCACTCATCTCCAAAACAAACTTTTTGACATTCTCCAGATACCGTACTTGTTGCCACAAGTATGGATCATTATCATCACTTGAGTTACCAGATAAATAAAAATCTCCTACACGTCCCCGAATATCATCGATTACGGCGATCGGATAACTATACCTGCTTAGCAATTCAACTATTTTTTCTTTGGCTGTCATCTTTATCTCCCTTCAAAAAAATGGACCATCTAGTTTTACTCCTCTGATCGCCTAGAATAGGTTTCTGACCAAATACTTTGATCACATCACTAAACTTGATTTGATCTTCGTTCCACTTGAAAATCAATGTTCCAGATGGTTTAAGCACTCGCCTGCACTCATCAAATCCATGTTTCAAATCTTCTGGCCAACTTTCTTTATCGAGCTTGCCATACTTCTTGGCTAGCCAACTATTTGGACCAGCATATATCAAATGCGGTGGATCAAACACCACAAGATCAAACGTGTCATCCTCAAAAGGGATGCTACGAAAATCAGCTTGGATGTCTGGATCAACGTCGATAACATGACCTGTCGGAAGCTCTTCGTGATGTCTTCTGATGTCCATGTATGTCGTATGTGGCTCACGCTTGTCATACCAAAACATTCGACTACCGCAGCATACATCTAATATTTTCATTGGCTCTCCACCCATTCTAGCCAATCGTTATCTACTTCTCTCAATACAAATTTTTTAATTGGTACAGATAACTCTTCAAAGTACTCTTCGCTATCCCAATTTTTGTATTCGTCTGAATTAAGATCACGCATTTCAAATGCTCTTACTTCCACTTCGTCGTTTTCGTCATACTCATCAGCATCATTATCATTTACATAACTCTTCCAGTCATCGATCACCTTTAAAAGATCACTCCCCCAAAAAGCGATATACTGACTGTTATAGTCAAACACCTTATAAAATTTCATTCTCAGCCCTCCAAATCATCTATGCGAGCCCACAAAATACCACTATACCGTTCCATAGTTTCCAGCTGAAGGTCCAACAATTTCGCTTGCTCTTTTCCGATACTTGATAATTTTTCATCATCATTTAGAAAAGCTTTTAACTTTCTGATTTTTTCGTCCAGATCAGCTTTTTCTTCTTTAAGCTTTTCAACTACTGGGTTATTAGCTGTCTCTTCATTGTCTTCGTACATGATTAGCGCACTGCGCTCATAATCTGTACTGTGAACACCACTATCTGCAAATCCTGAACAATTCGATTGATATTTAATGTCAATCACTTTCTTGTCTTGGATGAACTTGTTGATACGTTTCTCAAAGCCATAAGCGCCATCAAATTCAGAGTTTTCATCAAAAATTTCAACTTTCATTCCCTAGTCCTCCAATTCATCTTCAGGTACTTCGACCTTTAACACGTTGAGATTAAGCCCTTTGGCTCGTGGATCTTTTTGCATCTCGTCGATTTCATCTTGCGTAAATTGTGATCGTCCCATTTTCGTCGGTGTTCTACCTCCCCAATACCACGAGTCATTATAACGATCTACCCTTAAATACTCATC
>NZ_CAQLEL010000141.1:0-2122 GCF_948826705.1 uncultured Ligilactobacillus sp. | reverse complement strand
TGGTCATTAGGAAATGAGCAAACGCTCCCCGCCACTTTTACTAAGACTTCTAAAAATGGTGTTCCGATGATCGCCCTTTGCACTAGCATGTTAGGTGCGATCTTAGCTTTGATCTCAAGCGTTGTAGTTGCAAATACTGTTTATCTGGTCTTAGTCTCGCTCTCTGGTTTAGCCGTCGTTATCGTCTGGATGACGATCGCTTTATCACAGCTCAAATTTCGAAAGGCTTTTTTAGCCAGTGGTCATCAACTCTCGGAATTAAAATATAAAACACCACTTTTCCCCTTTGTTCCGTGGTTTGCCTTTAGCTTAAGCGGGGCCTCTTGTCTTTTGATCTGGTTTGATCCAATCCAAAGGATCGCTTTATCCTGGACTATTCCCTTTGTCATTGGTTGTTATCTTGCGCACTATCTTTTTGAAAAAAGAAAATAACTAAAATATAGCTCACCTTATTGCAAAGTGAGTGAAGTGAACCCCCTAAGTTGGACAAAGGAATCTAACTTAGGGGGTTTTACTATGACTAAATTTTCTTTTGAGGATAAGTTGCGGGCTGTAAATATGTATCTAAGAGGCTATGGAAGTAACACAGTAGCTAAAGTTTATAAAGTGAAGAATCACTCAAATATCCTTATGTGGGTCAAACGATATCAAAAATATGGTATTGATGGGTTAAAAGTTCGCTACCCTAAATACGATTACGATGGAAATTTTAAGCTCAATGTTTTAAACTGGAGAAAAAGACATAAGGCTTCCTATCCGGAAACAGCACTTCAGTTTGATATAAGTAATCCTGGGACGATCGCGACTTGGCAACGTAAATTGGATACTAAAGGTGTTGATGCCTTATTTACTAGAAGAGGACGGGCTAAACACATGACGACCAACAATAATAAACAAGCAGAAAAATCAGAATTATCTGAATTAGAACGTTTACGAGCTGAGAATCGTGCTTTACGGGTTGAAAATGAATACTTAAAAAAACTCGATGCCTTGGTTCAGAAGCGCGGACATCGCAAGAAAAATATCAAATCATCCAAGAATTAAGGCAAAAATTTAAATATACATTGGATGAAATACTACCTTACACTAGTCTTAAACGTAGTACATTTTACTATCAAGCCCAACGAATAAACAGGCGAAAAAATAAAGATGAGGAGCTATTAAAGCTTATAAAGGAGGTCAAATCAAAGCACCCGTGTTTTGGTTATCGTACAGTAACACTGAAATTACGATCTCAAGGCATAAAAGTAAATCATAAGCGTGTTAGTCGCATCATGCGAGAAAATGATCTATCAGCGCATATGTATAATAAACAAAGGCGAAAATATAATTCTGCCCTTGGACCACAAGGTAAGAAAGCTAAGAACTTATTACATCGACGTTTTGATACACATTTACCATTTCAAAAAATGGTGACCGACGTAAGTGAATTTAGGTATGGAAATAAGACACAAGAAGAACGTGTCTATCTTTCACCTATCAAAGATCTATGTACAGATGAAATAGTAAGCTATAGTATCAGTAAGCATCCAACAACAGCCTTCGTGGTAAAACCGTTGGATGCATTGATAAAACTTAGACCTAAATTAAACTATCGTATGACTCTCCATAGCGATCAAGGTGTCCAATATCAGAGTGTCCAATGGCGAAAGAAGCTAAAAGAAAATAGGATCTTTCAAAGCATGTCTCGTAGGGCAACGTGCTTAGATAATGCACCCATGGAAAGTTTTTTCCACACAATGAAAGTAGAGCTATATCACAATAAAGAATATACAACACAAGAAGAGTTGGTCAACGCAATGATCAGCTGGATCAGCTATTACAATAACGAACGGATAAAGGTCAAACTAAAAGGCAAGACACCGGTAGAATACCGACATCTTGCCTTAAGAAATATAGTCTAAATAGAGTGTCCAACTTTATGGGTTCACTTCATCGCAACGTTTATGGTCTTTTTTAACATTACTTCCTATTCATAGATCGGATGTTTTTGGTTGCTGTAATTTAAGTATAATCGATGGGGCGGAAAAAATCTATCTATGGAGGTTTCCAATTGTGCACGTTTTTTTGACTTGGCCCTACAAGTCAACGGAGATCTCCATGTGGACGGACACCACACGGT